>DASSGC010000693.1:0-3009 GCA_035693765.1 Acidimicrobiales bacterium | reverse complement strand
CGAGGACGACGGCCACGATGCTGCGGCCGTCGCGGGTGGCGGAGGCGGCGATGCACCAGCCAGCTTCGTCGGTGTGGCCGGTCTTGATGCCGTCGGCGCCCCGGTAGGCACCCAGCAGGGCGTTGGTGGTGGGCAGCTCGGAGCCGTTGATCCTGATGCTCTCGGCGGCGACGATGCGGCGGAAGGCGGGGTCCTGCATGAGGTCGCGGGCGAGGCGGGCGACGTCGGCGGCCGACGAGTGCTGAGCTGGGTCATCGAGGCCGACGGGGTTGGCGTAGCGGGTGGCGTCGAGACCTGCCGCGGCGGCCTCGGCGTTCATCATCTCGACGAAGCGGTATTCGTTGCCGGCCACGTCGACTGCCAGGGTGCGGGCCGCGTCGCCGGCGCTGGCGACCAGCATCGCTTGCAGCAGCTCGCCCCGCGACACGTGATCGCCGGGCTCGAGGCCGGCCTGCGACTCGTCACCGGCGATCTGCAGCGGCGGGACGGTCGCGGTGTCTTCGAGTGGCCCGGCGTCGAGGACCAGCCGGGCCGTCATGAGCTTTCCCAGGCTGGCCACCGGGCGGGGCTGGTCGGCGTTGAGGGAGGCCAGGGGCTCGCCCGTGTCGCCGTCGACCACCACGTAGGCGGCGGCCGCGATCGGAGGGAGGTCGCGGGTCGGTGGGGCGATCTCGGCCTGGGGGCCGCGGACGTCGTCGGTCACCGCCGCGGTCGTGGTGGTGACGCCGGCGATGGCCAGGAGGGCGGCGCCGACCAGCCCGCTGAGGAGGAAGGCCTGCCGACGGCCTCGGCCCCGGCGACGAAGGTGTCGGGGGCCGGCTGGCAGGGACTGCGCCGGCCGCCGGCCGCGGTGGGAGAGGGTGCTCGCCATGGAGCGAACGTACGGAGGCCCTGGTCAGGGGCACATCGGGCGCACGTGGCGTTTCCCCTGGTCCAAATGACCGATGTGCCTGGCGGGTCGTTCCACCTTTCGGCCGATGAACCACCGACCGCCCGTCTGGTTACCGTGAGCCGATGTCTGGCCAGCTCGCAGCGTGGTGGCGCCGCCTTCCCGACCTCGGTCAGGACCTCATGGTGGGTGCCCTGGTCGTCGTGGGCTGGACGGCGGCCACGCTCGCCGTGGAGCTTCCCCCGGTGGGTGACGGGGGCACGCTCGCGCTGCCGGCGGGCCAGAACCAGGTGGCGATGTGGGCGACGGCGGCGGTGCTCACGCTCCGGCGCATGGTGCCGCCGGTCGCCCTGCTCCTCGCGGTGCCGCTCTTCGTCGTGGTGATGAGCCTGCCGCTGTACGACCTGGGTCCACCCGGTGGAGGTGGAGGCGTGCTCGGCCATACCACCGAGTTCCACCTGGTGCCCATCCTCGCCGTCGCTTACCTGGTCGCGCAGTCGGGTGCCATCAGCCCGCTGGTGGCGGGCGCCGTGTGCCTGGCAGGCACGGGGGCGCTGTTCATCGACCTCGACGGCCTGACGCTGGCTCGCGGCTTCGGCTGGTCGCGGGTGCTGTTCTCGCTGTTCGTGGTGGCGGGCACCACGTTCCTGGGGGCGGTCGTGCGTGAGCAGCGGCGGTTGCGAGCGGTCGAGTCGCAGAAGGTGGTGGTCGAGGAGCGCACCCGCATCGCCCGCGAGCTCCACGACGTGGTCGCCCACCACATGAGCGCCATCGTGATCCGGGCCCAGGCGGCCGATCGGCTCGCCCCCGGCCAGCCCGAGGTGGCGGTCGACGCGTTGCGTTGGATCGCGGACACCGGCAAGGAGGCGCTCACCGGTATGCGCCACGCCGTGCAGGTCTTGCGGGAAGCGGACCGCGACCGCGCCGTGGAGTTGGCGCCCCACGGCGACCGCGCCGCGGAGTTGGCGCCCCAGCCCACGCTGGCCGACCTGCGGGGCATCGTCGAGCGGCTGGCCCCCGTCGGGCTCGACGTCGAGATCGCGCTGCCCGACCCGCTCCCGGCGGTCGACCCCCAGGTCGAGCTGGCAGCGGTGCGCATCGCCCAGGAGGGCGTGACCAACGCCCTGCGCCACGCCGAGGCTCGACGGGCGGTTGTCCGCGTGGCGGAGGAGGCGGGCCACCTGGTGGTCGCGGTCGACGACGACGGCCGCAGCGGCAAGGCCCCGGCCATCAGCGCCTCCGGCCACGGGCTGCGGGGGATGGCCGAGCGGGCCGCGGCCTGCGGCGGACGGCTCGACATTGCCCGCAGCGACCTGGGCGGCTGGTCGGTGCGGGCCACCCTGCCCTGCCACCAGAATGGCCGGCCGTGAGCGCCGACGGGGCGACGACGATCCGGGTCCTGGTGGCCGACGACCAGGCGGTGATCCGGGCCGGGCTACGCATGATCCTCGACAACGAGCCCGCCCTGGCGGTCGTGGCCGAGGCGGCCGACGGCCTCGAGGCGGTCAAGGCGGCGGCCAGCGCCCGACCCGACGTGGTGCTGATGGACGTCCGCATGCCACTGCTCGACGGCCTCGAGGCGACCCGACGGATCGTCGCGTCGTCCCACGCCCCGCCCCGTGTGCTGGTGCTCACGACCTTCGACGACGACGAGTACCTGTTCGACGCCCTGCGTGCCGGGGCCAGCGGCTTCCTGCTCAAAGACGTCGGCCCCGACCCGCTGATCGAGGCCATCCACACCGTCGCCCGTCATGAGAGCCTCCTGGCCCCGGCGGTCACCCGGCGGGTCATCGAGCGCTACGTCGAGCTCGACGGCGCCGCCGGCCGGTCCCGCCCGACCCCCATGGCCGAGGCCGTCGCCCGGGCCGGCCTCACCGACCGCGAGCGCGAGGTCCTTGTGGGTCTCGCCGCCGGGTGGTCCAACACCGAGCTGGCCGCCGAGCTGCACCTCAGCGAGGCCACGGTGAAGACCCACGTGAGCAGCGTCCTGGCCAAGCTCGGCCTGCGCAGCCGTGTGCAGGCGGTGATCGCCGCCTACGAGTCGGGCCTGGTCCAACCGGGCGACGGCCGCTTCAGTTCCAGGCGGGAAGGCGGATGGTGAAGGTGACGCCGACGCCGAC
>DASSGC010000692.1:0-9198 GCA_035693765.1 Acidimicrobiales bacterium | reverse complement strand
TGCTGCGTTGCCGGTCGGCCGAGCTGTGGAGCTGGTGCTTCCACGCCAAATCCCCACGCGTAGGCCGTGGCGAGCTCCCTATCCGCTCGGCCTCTAAATCCCCACGCGTAGGCCGTGGCGAGCGCCCTGTCCGCTCGCCCTCTCAGTCGAGGTCGGCGTAGCGCCGGACGTCGACGGTGCTCCCGTCGACCAGGTCCATGAACGCACGGGCGGCCGGGTCCCCGCCCCAGCGGGCCGCGGCGGCGTCGGCATCCGCCGCGTTGCGCCACAGGTCGACGACGATCCACTCGCCGGCGCGGTCGCCCACCCCGCGCGCCGTCGTGCGGCGCATCAGACCGGGCTGCTGGTAGGCGAACTCGGACTGCAGCCGCTTGTCGGCGGCCAGGAACGCCTCCGCGTCGGCCCCCGGCGCCAGCCGGAAGGTGAAGGTCTCGATGACGGCCATGCGGCCCAGCATCGCGTGGGGCGCGCCGCTTCCGGTGACGGAATTGGCTGGTTCCCCACCAGATCCGTGACCGGAACCGGCGCGTCGCGGGGCAAGCTGGCACGCGGAGGTGCCTGCCATGCCCACCCCGGACGACGACGCCCGCAAGCTCGGCGAGTACAGGCGCAAGCGCGACTTCGCCGCCACGCCCGAGCCTGCCGGCGGCCCGGCCGCGGCGGGCGGGGCCGGCGTCCCGGGCGACGACGGCGAGCTGTCCGGCCGGTTCGTCATCCAGCAGCACGACGCCACCCGCCTGCACTGGGACCTCCGGCTGGAGCACGACGGCGTCCTCCTGTCCTGGGCCCTGCCCCGGGGCCTGCCCTGGGACCCGCAGCGCAACCACCTGGCCGTCCACACCGAGGACCACCCGCTGGAGTACCTCGACTTCGCCGGCGACATCCCCGACGGCAGCTACGGCGCCGGCCACATGGACGTGTGGGACCACGGCACCTACACCGCCGAGAAGATCACCCCCACCAAGGTCACGTTCACGCTCGCCGGCCGGCGGTCCGAGGGCCGGTACGCGCTGTTCCAGACCGGTGGGCGCAACTGGATGATCCACCGGATGGATCCGCCGGCCGACCCCGAGCGGCGCCACCCGCCCGGCTCGTTCGCCCTGATCGACCCCGTCCCGGGCCCACCGCCGGACGGCGACGGCTGGGCGCTGGAGACCCGCTGGCACGGCGCCCGGGCCGTGCTGGTGTCGAGCGGCGGCGTCGTGGAGGTCGGCAGCCGCGACGGCTGGGACATGACCGCCCACCTCCCCGAGCTGCGGCCCCTCGGCCGGCGGCTGGGCTACACCGAGGTCGTGCTCGACGGCATCGTCACGGCCCCCGCCGGGGGCGCCGCCCGCCTCGGCCGGCGCCTGCAGGCGGCGTCGGACTCGGCCCGGCGGCGCCTGTCCCGCGACGAGCCGGTGACCTACGTGGCCGTCGACCTGCTGTGGCTCGACGGCCACCCCGTCACCGACCGGCCGTGGCACGAACGCCGCGAGCGCCTGGAGGACCTGCGCCTCGACGGCCCGGCGTGGACCACCCCGGCCGCCTACACCGGCCCGCCCCGGCCCATGCTGGAGGCCGCCGCCGCCGACGGCACCGTCGACGGCCTGGTGGCCAAGCGGGTGGACGCCCCCTACGACCCCGACCTCGACCCCCCGCCCTGGCGGCTCGTCATCCTCGGGTGACGCCGGGAGGCCCCACCCGCGGATCAGACCTGCCCGGGCTCGGCCGAATCGCCGAGCGCGCGCGACCGCCGCTCCATCCACACGAAGCTGACGTCGCCGCGGTCTCCGGAGCCCCAGGCGTCGGACAGGGTGTCCACCAGGTACAGGCCCCAGCCGCCGACGCCGCCGGCCGCACGGTCGCCGACCCTGCCGAGCTGCCGGGCGCCGCCGCCCTCGTCGGCCACCTCCAGGCGTATGCCGTCGGCGTTGGTCGACACCCGGACGTCGATGAGGCCCCGCCCGTGCACGACGGCGTTGGTCACCAGCTCGCTGACCGCCAGCTCCATCGCCTCGACATCGCGCCCGTACCCCCAGGCGTCGAGGTGCGACCGGACCATGCGCCGGGCGCGCGCCACCTCAGCCGGATGGTGGGCGAAACGGCGGGTGACGGAGTGGTAGCTCACCTGGTCACCACGCCCGGGCCGAACGCGGAGATACCACCACCGTGTCGTTGTACCCGGGGACAGGGGTGCGCACACCGGCGATGTTCCCCCCTCCGATCGGTGCGGATCATCCCGATCAGCCCGGGACCGAGGGCGCATGGACGGACGCGCGGTACCAGGCCACGGTCCGGGCGAGGCCGGTACGCAGGGCGACCGCCGGCTCGTAGCCCAGGTCACGGCGGGCGGCCGTGATGTCGGCGTGCGACCGGCGGACGTCGCCGGGCCGTGTCTCGGCGTGCACCGGCGTCGCCGTCACACCCACCTCGTCGGCCAGCAGCGCCAGCAGGTCGACCAGGGCCACGGGATCACCGCGGGCGATGTTGAAGGCCCGCCCGGCGCAGCGGGCCGCCGGCGCCGCCGCGGCCCGCAGGTTGGCCTGCACCGCGTCGGTCACGAAGGTGAAGTCGCGGGACTGCAGCCCGTCGCCGTGCATCACGGGCGCGTCCCCCGTGAGCAGGGCGTCGACGAAGAGGGGGATGACCGCGGCGTATGGTCCGCCGAGCCGCTGGCGGGGCCCGAACACGTTGAAGTAGCGCAACGCGACCGTCTCCAGGCCGTGCACCTCCCAGTGCACGCGGGCGTAGTGCTCCCCCGCCAGCTTCGTCACCGCGTAGGGCGAGCGCGGCGCCAGCGGGGCCGTCTCGGGTGTGGGCACCTGCTCGGCGCCGCCGTACACGGACGACGACGACGCCAGCACCACCCGGTGCACCCCGGCCCGGCGGGCCCCGTCCAGCACGGCCAGCGTGCCCCGGACGTTGGACCGGTCACTGGTCAGCGGATCGGCCAGCGACCGGGGCACCGAGCCCAGCGCCGCCTGGTGGAACACCACGTCGCAGCCCGCGACGGCGGCGTCCACGTCGGCGGGGTCGGCGACGTCGCCCTCGACGAAGCGGGCGGCCGCGTGCACGTTGTCACGCCGGCCGGTCGCCAGGTTGTCGAGCACCACGACCTCGTGGCCACCCGCCACGAGCGCGTCGACCAGGTGGGAACCGATGAACCCGGCCCCGCCCGTCACCAGCGCTCGCACGGCGACCCTCAGTCGAGGCGACCGTCGGGGTCGACGACCTCTCGGGCCAGCTCGTCGATGCCGGGGTCGATCAGGTCGTGGGCGATGTCGAACGCGATCTCCCGCTGCTCCCGCCGTGCCTTCAGCAACTCGATCGCGATGGGCAGCACCGAGATCGCCACGACGGTGAGGATGGCCACCTCGAGGTTCTGCTCGATGAAGTCGACCTGGCCCAGGAAGTAGCCGAGCAGCGTGATGCCGAGTGCCCACAGGCCGCCGCCGATCACGTTGAAGGTCACGAACGTGCGGTACCGCATGCGCGAGACGCCGGCCACCACCGGGGCGAACGTCCGCACGATGGGCACGAACCGGGCCAGCACGATCGTCTTCGCGCCGTACTTGTCGAAGAAGGCCTGGGCCTTGTCGACGTTCTCCTGCTTGAAGAAGCGCGACTCCGGCCGGCGGAAGATCGCCGGTCCGACACGGCGACCGATGACGTACCCCACCTGGTCGCCCGCCACCGCGGCCACGAAGCAGCCGACCAGCAGCGGCAGCAGCGGCAGGTGCAGCGCGTCGTCGACGCTCGACGGCGCCGAGGCGAGGAACCCCGCCGTGAACAGGAGCGAGTCGCCCGGCAGGAAGAAGCCGATCAGCAGGCCGGATTCGGCGAACACCACCCCGAAGATCCCCAGCAGACCGACCGTGTCGATGAGCTTCTTGGGGTCGAGGAGGCTCCCAGCGGCCAGAACCCGTCCGAGCATCTCGCCGACGCTAGCGGACGGAGCGTGGTCACTTCGACCTCGGCGATGACGCCATGTGCTTCCGCCCGGGATCAGGCGGGTTGCGGCTGGTTCCACTCCGTCCAGCCCGTCCCCCGCCGGCCGGTGGCGGCGTCGGTGAACCGGCAGAGCGCCCGGGGGAAGCGCGACACGCGACCCGCCCCGTCCTCCAGCAGCACCGGCGCGAACGCCACCGGCTCGACGGCGAGGACGAGGTCGTCGAGGGTGAACGTGGCCGACACCGGGAAGCCGTGGGCGCCCGGCACCGCCGCGCTCCCGGTCATGGCGACGGGCGCGAGCGGCCCACCGGCGGCCTGCGTGTAGCCCGGGTGGAAGGGCAGCACGTCGTCGCCGACCCGGACCGCCGTGCCGTGGAAGCGGGTGCCGTCGTCGAGCGCCCCCGACGTCCAGGTCCACCCGAGCGTCCACCAGTCGCGCTCCCCCCACGAGTGGTCGCGCTGGCCGGGGCCGTCGACCGCGATGCGCTCGTCGCCCACGAGCACCTCGCCGTGGACCTGGCACGACACCTCGTACCGGGTGACGCCCGACGGGTACGCGTAGGGATCGCCGACCGTGTCCCACTCGAGGTCGAGGCCGAAGGGCACGCGGTCGCCCCGGGCCGCGCCGTAGACCTCGGCGGGGTCGTCGACCCCGAGGGCGAACGCCTCGCATCCCAGCGTGACGTGGTCGAACGGGGTCTCGACGTTGTGATCGGCCCACAGGCCCTCGTGCCGCACCTCGAGCGAGCCGTACGGCGGCAGCGGCACGTCGTGGTCGATCACCGTGACCAGGGGCCGGCCCTCGCCCACCAGGCAGGCCCAGTACCAGCACCGTCCCTGGTCGGGGTACAGCCCGATGCGGACGTAGCCGCCGAGCGTGCCGCCGTGGCTGGTGAAGTCGAAGTACCACGACTCGTTCCACCACCGGCCCGGCGCCACCGGGTGGTAGGACTCGTCGGCGGGGGTGAGGCCCGGGGGCGTGGTGGTCGTCACCGGCCGAGCATGCCATGCCGCCGCCGTCCGGCCCCCGTCCGGCGGCGGGGCCACGGGCGGCGGCGGGGGGCCTGGCGTGGGCGCCGGGTGTGGGCCCCGGGGCGCGGCGCTATCTTGCGGCGCGTGCAGTACCTGAGCGCCGAGTGGGTCGAGGCCGCCGGCCGGGCCCTGGCCGGCGCCCGGGACATGGGCGACGCCGCAGCCGACCTGGACCTCACCGTCGAGCAGGTGGTGACCGGCGTGCCCGGGCCCCACGGCGGCACCGGGGGCACGGTCGTCTGGCACGTGACGTTCGATCACGGGAAGGTCGCGCTGGATGCCGGGCCGGCGCCCGCGGCCGACCTGCGGTTCTCGACCGACTACCCCACCGCCGCGGCGATCGCCGCCGGGCGCCTCGGCGCCCAGCGCGCCTTCGCGGAGGGCCGGCTGCGGGTCGGCGGCGACCTCCGCCTCCTCGCCGCCCACCAGCGGGCCGTCGCGGCCCTCGACGACGCCCTGGCCACCGTCCGGTCGCGGACCACGTTCTAGTGTCCTGGAAGGCTACTAGCGGCACACACGAGGAGTCACCGTGCCCGAGATGCCCGAGGTGCAGGCGCACGCCGAGCGGTTGAGCGAGGGCTACGGCGGCGCCGTGCTCCAGCGGTTCCGGCCCATCACGTTCACCGCGCTGAAGACCTACGCTCCGGCCCCCGAGGCGGCCGTCGGCCATCCGTTGCTCGACGTCGGGCGGCGGGGCAAGCACCTGCTGCTGCGGTTCGAGCCGGTGACCTTCGTCGTCCACCTCATGCAGGGCGGGCGGCTCAAGGACGACCCCAAGCAGGCGGCCAAGCCCCGGGGCGGCCAGGCCCGGTGGAGCTTCGCCGACGGGCGGGCCCTGCTGCTGACGGAGGCGGGCACCGAGCGCAAGGCCGGCGTGTGGGTGGTCGAGGGCGACCCGTCGGGCCAGCCGCCGCTCGACGACCTGGGGCCCGAGGCCGACACCCTCGACCGGGCCACGCTGGCCCGGCTGCTGACCGAGCACTCCATGCGACTCCACGGCTGGCTGCGCGACCAGCGCATCACGGCCGGCCTCGGCCGCCGCCTCGCCAACGAGATCTGCCACCGCGCCCGGCTGTCGCCGTTCGCCAGCACCGCCAAGCTCGACGACGAGGCCGTCGACCGGCTCCACGCGGCCATGCGGGACTGCATCGCCGAGTCGCTGGCCTACGAACGCACCCGGTCGGACATGTCGTCGTCGGCCGACCGGCCCGGGGCCGTGCACCACCGGGAGGGCGACCCCTGCCCGGTGTGTGGCGACACGGTGCGCGCCGTCGAGTACACCCGGTACACGGTCAACTACTGCCCCACCTGCCAGACCGGCGGCAAGGTGCTGGCCGACAACACCACGAGCAAGTTCCTCAAGTAACCCTCAGCCACGACCCACGCGCGGGGATTTGGCACGAAAGCACCAGCTCCACGGCTCGACCGACCGGCGACGCAGCACCGCGACACGCGCCGACCTGACCTAGCCGCGCACATCCGCCGGTGCCCCTCACCCGGCCGGCTGCACCTCCAGGAAGTCCCACGTCGCCGGGAACGGCGGCGCCGGGCCCGCGGAGGTGGAGATGATGCCCACCGCAGGGCCGGCCGCCGAACCGAACCACGCCGCTGGCACGGTGCGCGGCGGGCCGACCGGGAAGGGCGGTCCACCGTCGATCGAGGCGCTCGCCTGGACCGTCCCCGCCGCCGGGTCGACCCGCAGGAACAGGTCGACCACCCCGGGCCCCGGCCACACCGGACCCGGCACCGTCACCGTGACCGGCACGCCGCCCTGCTCGTCGACGAGCGCGAAGCCGCCGGCACCGCCGTTGGCCGCCACCACGACCTTGACGTAGCCGTCCTGCGTGCCATCGCCGACGAACAGCCCGTAGGACTCCCCGCCTGCCGGCACGAGGCCGGCGAACGGCGCGGGCAGCCGGGTGTGCGCGACGAACGGCCCGCCGGCCGGGGACACGTCGATGCCCAGCTGGAAGCCGTTGTCCTGCGTGCCCCCCGGGCCGAGGGCGTCGCCGTCGGTCACCGCGTCGACCGTGAGCACGCCCGCCGCACCGCCTGCGGTCATGCCCGCCGGGTCGAAGCGGTCGAGGTAGTCGGTCGTGCCATCGGCCATGAGACCGGTGAACCCCAGGCCGAGCAGGCCGCCCGCGGGCGGGGCATCGTTGTCCCAGGTCAGCACCACCGGCAGCGGTGTCGTTCGGCCGTCGGCGGCGTCGAGGGCGAACCGGTCGACGGTGTCGGGGAGGCCGTCGCCGTCGTCGTCGGGGTCGCCCCGGTCGGAGACGCCGTCCCCGTCCGCATCGGGAGGCGTGTCCGCGGCCGAGCAGGGGTTGGTGCCGTTGAGGATCTCGTCGGCGTTGGCGAACCCGTCGCCGTCCTCGTCGAGGGCGGGGTCGTCGGCCCCGGTGCACGGGGGCGTGATCTGCGGTTCGAACACGGCGATGGCGTCGCCGCCGAAGTCGGCGACCCAGATCGTCCCGGGGAACGGGTCGCCGTCGCCCTGCGCGGTCACGTCGAGGGGCAGCGCGCCGGCCGTCGACACGAGCGCCGAGCGCCGCGTCACCCGGGTGCCGGTGGCATCGAGCTCGATGCGGTAGATCGCCTTGTCGAACGACGCGGCCAGCAGGTCGCCCTGCATGTCGCCGCCGAACGTGGTGGCCGTGTACTCGTCGAGCCCGTTGGTGGAGAAGGCGAAGCCGGCCAGCGCGCCCGCCTGCGCGGCGCTCCGGTAGTCGCACTCGACCGGGTCGGCGACGTCCACGGGCGACTGCGCGTTGCCGGCGTTGAACAGGTTGGCCCGGTTGGCCCGGGTGGGGTTGGGGTGGCCGCCGTAGAAGCCGGGGCCGGTGATGTGGAACAGCGAGTCGCCGTCGGTGGTCCCCGGCTCGACGGGGTCGTTGGTGCAGGTGCCGGTGGCGTCGTCGGGCAGCGGTGCCCCGCCCCACCCGGCGTTCGCGCCGTTGTCGACCGTGTACAGGCGCCCGCCGGTCGTGCGGACGAGGTCGTAGGGATTGCGGAAGCCCGCCGCGTACACCCGGACCGGCCCCCCGGGCACGAGCCGGGCCTGGTTCTTGCCGTTGTTGCCGCCGAACGGGTCGCCGGCGTCGGCGGTGCCGGGCCGGTCCTCGTCGTCGAGGGTGGGCAGGTCGTAGGTGGTCGAGCCGATGGCGTCGAGGTCGACGGCCAGCACGGCGCCCGACAGCGCGTACTCCGCCAGCCCGGCGAAGTTGTGGGACGGCGCCCCCATGTTGGTGTTGCCGCCGTAGGCGATCAGGAGGTCGCCGGTGGCGGGGTCGAGGGCCAGGCCGTTGCCTGTGTGGTTCTCCTCGGACCTGGGCAGGCCCCGCACGAGGTCGACCTTCTGCCAGCCGGTGGGCGCCCGGGTGAGGCGGGACAGCACCCCGGAGTTCGTGTCGAGGTCGAGGTCGGTGCCGGAGGTGCCGGCGCCGATGCGGGGATCGGAGGAGACGGCGTAGACGACCGGCGCCGCCGCGGTCCCGGCGACGAGCAGCCCGGTGACGAGCCGGGTGGTGACCGCCGGGGCCGGCCCGCCGCGGTCGTCGTGGTTGGGGATCGACCGGATGTGGCCGAGGGTCTCGGCCAAGGTGACCTGGTAGGACCCGGCGGCGTCGCGGGTGACCGTGAGCGCCTTGATCGTGCCGTCGATCTGGGCGACGTAGAGCCGCCCGTCGGGGCCGAACTGCAGGGACGTGGGGTGGCTCACGCCGGCGCCGCCGAGGGTGCCCCGACCGAAGGCCGGGCCGGTGCCCGAGGGCGGCGCCGTGCCCGTGCCCGACAGCGGCACCGCCAGCGATCCGCCGGCGCCGGTGTTGGCGACGGTCAGGGTGGCGGTCGCGAGCCCCTCGTAGGTCGGCAGCAGGTCGACCGGCACGGTCGTCGACTCGCCGGGAGCGAGCGTGATCGGGAGGGGGCCGGGGCGGTCGGCGAACAGCGTGGCCTGGGGACCGGTCAGCGCGGTGCCGGTCACCGTGAGCGGGCCGGTGGTGCCGATGTTGGCGAGCGAGACGGCGCTGCCGCCCCGCTGGTGGACGGGGACCGGCCCGACGTCGAGCGCGGCCGGGGTCGCCGACAGCACGGGGGGCACGTCGGCGCTGGTCGTGACCAGCTCCAGGCCCTTGAGCGACGGCTGGCCCACCACCGGCGCGAGCGCGACGTCGACCGTGCCGTCGGAGACGACAGGCAGGTGGAGGACCAGCGCGGCGGCCGGGCCGACCT
>DASSGC010000691.1:0-22337 GCA_035693765.1 Acidimicrobiales bacterium | reverse complement strand
GGCGTCGTCGCCCATCCCCCCGGGCACCGCGACGAGGTTGGTGTCGGCGGCCGGGACCGCGACCAGCTCGGCCTGGCAGCCGCCGAGCGCGTGGCCGACGCCGTAGACGCCGCCCTCGCCGGGCCGGCCGCACATGATGACGAGGCCGGTCAGGCACGCGTCGCAGCGCCCGCAGCCGGCCGAGGCGGGCACGAACACCTCGTCACCCGGGGCGAAGCGAGTGACCGCCGGCCCGACCTCGGCCACGGTGCCGACCGCCTCGTGGCCCACCGTGTAGCCCCCGCCCCGCACGAAGCCGTGGCCGTCCCAGATGTGGAGGTCGCTGCCGCAGATGCCGGCCGCCCGCACGCGGACGAGCGCGCCGCGATCGCCGGGGCATGCGGGGTCGGGCACGCTCTCGCAACGGATGTCGTGCGGTCCGTGGTAGGTCAGTGCTCTCACACCCGGCATCCTTGCCGAACACGACCAGGGGCGAGAGATGACGGCACACGACGACACGATCACCGACCCGGCGTTCTGGCGCCGGCCGCTGCAGGAGCGGATGGACCACTTCGCCGGGCTGCGCGAGCGGTCGCCCTTCGTGGAGGCGGAGGTGTACGGCGTGCTGAGCGGTGCCCGCGAGCGGTTCTTCGCGTCGACCCGCTACGCCGACGTCGTGGAGATCAGCCGTCGCCCCGCCGACTTCTGCTCGGGGCGGGGATCGACCAGCGTCCAGGACATGCCCGAGCAGGCGATGGAGTACTTCGGGTCGTTCATCGCCATGGACGACCCCCGCCATGCCCGGCAGCGCGGCATCGTGGCGCGCTCGTTCACGCCCCGCCAGCTCCAGAAGGTGCTCGACTCGGTGGAGACGACCTGCGCCGAGGTCGTCGACGACCTGTGCGAGCGGGGCGAGGTCGACCTGGTGGCGGCGTTCTCGGAGCGGTTCCCGCTGCTGGTGATCTGCGACATGATGGGCATCCCCCGCAGCGAGTTCGGCACCGTGCTCGCCGCCACCAACGTCATCCTGGGGGCCGGCGACCCCGAGATGCTGGGCGGTCGCGACATCCCCTCGGCCATGCTGGAGTCGGGCATGGCGCTCACCGCGCTGATGAACGACCTCACCGAGCGCCGGCGGCGGGAACCGGCCGACGACCTGACCACCGCGCTCGCGCACGCCGAGCTGGGCGAGGACATGCTCACGACCGCCGAGATCGCGTCGTTCTTCATCTTGCTGGCCGTGGCGGGCAACGACACGACCCGCACGGCGATCACGGCGGGGATGCTGCTGCTGGCGGACAACCCGGGCGAGCGGGCCCGCTGGCAGGCCGACCTGGCGGGCATCGGTCCGACCGCCGTCGAGGAGATCGTGCGGATGGCGGCACCGGTGACGTTCATGCGCCGCACGGTCACCCGCCCGCTCACCCTGTCGGGCCACGAGTTCGCCGCGGGCGACAAGGTCGTGCTGTTCTACGGCGCCGCCAGCCGCGACCCCGCCGAGTTCCCCGACCCCGACCGCTTCGACGTGACCCGGACCCCCAACGCCCACCTCGGGTTCGGCGGGCCCGGGCCCCACTTCTGCCTCGGGGCCCACCTTGCCCGGCGAGAGCTGACGGTCGCGTTCCGGCAGCTCCTGACCCGGCTCCCCGACATCGAGGTGGCCGGCGACCCCGTGCCCCTCCAGTCGGTCGGCATCCCGCTGGTCTCCGGCATCAAGCGCCTCCCGGTGCGCTTCACCCCGGTCGCCCGTGCGGCCGCCGGTTGAGGCGCACCGCCGGCGGCCCGCCGGCTGACGCGCACCCCGCGGCGGGCTCGGCGACCGGCACGGTACGTCCGGGCTGACGCCCGCGGGTCGCGGCCGTCGGGCAAGCTGTCCCGGGTGACCGACCGCTGGGATCCGAACGCCGGCGCGCTGCCGCCGCAGCACGGGTGGGGCCCGCCGGGCCAGTGGGCGCCCCAGGACCAGTGGGCGCCGCCGGGGCCGGCGCAGTGGGCGCCGCCGGGCCAGGGCGAGCCGCCGAAGCGCGGGCCGTCGGCGGAGATGATCGTGATCATGGCCCTGACGTTCGTGACCGTGGTGGCCATCGCCGTGGCGGTCGTCACCGTCCGGCGGGACGACGGGCCGGGGACGACGACGGCCGCGCCCGACGTCCAGCTCGCGGACCTCACCCCGGCGCTGCTCACCCTCGACGACGTGGGGGAGGACTTCAAGACGCCGGAGGAGAGCAACCCGACGCCGTTCGTCATCCCCGACGGCGCGACGTCAGCCGAGTGCGTGGAGGTCGGGAACGCCCTGATCGGGGGGCCCGGCGGCAACGTGGTGCGGGCGCGGTTCGAGCACACCGGGATGGCCTCGATCGTCGGCCACAGCATGACGATGACCGCCGACGGCGATCCCACCGTGGACGACTACGTGACCGTCCTGCGGACGTGCCCGACGATCGAGGTCGACGCCGAGGGCTACCACGACGAGCTGACGCTGGAGGTGGACCGGCTCGACGACCTGGGGTCGGACGCCGCCGCCGTGGCCATGCACGTCGACACGGTCGATCCCCAGGGCACGGAGGTGTCGGGCGACGTCTACTACGTGATCTGGCAACGCGGCCCGGTGACGTCGAAGGTGACGCAGAACCTCTTCGACTCCCTCGACCAGCACCCGCCGATCGACCGGATGTGGGTGCGCGGGCTGGCCGACACGGCCGACGGCAGGCTGGAGGGCGCGCTGGCCGGCTGACCGGGCGGCGTCGCCCGGTCGCTGCCAGCCTCCGTTCCCGGTGTTCACGACCGAGATGGAGCGCCTTCCGGCCCGAGGACCTCCGCGAACAGGTCGAGCATGGCTCGCCAGGCCCGGTCGGCGGCCGCCGGGTCGTAGGCGAGCCCGGGGATGCCGGCCCGGTCTGCGTGTGGGTGTGTGAAGCTGTGCTGCACCCCGCCGTAGAGGTGCATGCGCCAGTCGACCCCGCCGGCCCGCATCTCGGCCTCGAACGCGGCACGCGCGTTGCCGTCCACGTAGGGGTCCTCCGATCCGACGCAGACGAACACCGTGCCGGTGATGTTGCGGGCGTCGTCGGGCCGGGAGGTCTCCAGGCCAGGGTGGAACCCGACCACGGCCCGCAGGTCGGCCCCGCCGCGGGCCAGTTCGAGCACCAGGGTGCCGCCGAAGCAGTAGCCGATGGCGGCCATCCGGGACGCGTCGACCCGGGGGTTGCCCCGCAGGACCTCGAGCGCGCTGGCGGCGATGGAGCGGGCCCGATCGGGGTCGTTCCTGATGGCAGCGACCCGCTCGCGGATGTGGGGATCGTCGAGCCGGAGTCGCCCGGCGCCGTGGGCGTCGAGGGCGAACGCGACGTAACCCAGCTCGGCCAGCCGGTCGGCACGCTCGCGATGTACGTCGTCGAGTCCTGGTGCCTCGTGAGCCACCAGCACCGCGGGCAGGGCCGCGCCAGCGTCGTCGTCCGGCACCGCCAGGTGCCCGATCATCACGATCCCGCCGTCCGCCTCGTACTCGACCTCGCTCGTCGCCACCATCCGCCCGAACGTACGACCCGAGCGGCACGACGCGCAACCAGTCTGTTGCGTGTTCGTGGCGGGAGGCGCCGACCCTACGAACCATCATGTCGACGTGCGGGTGTGCAACCGCGACGTCGAGGCGGTCGACGAGGCTGCTGGCACCACCCGACTCGAAACGTACGGCGCCAGCATCCGCGTCATGTCGACGGTGTCGAAGTCGGTGACGCCGTGCCGAGCCTTCCACAGCGTGACGGCGTCGTCGATCAGCGTCTGGGCGGTGGCACCAGTGTGGACGGTGACTCCGGCCGGGGTGTTGCCCGGGTAGGCCCCGGTGCCCAGCCAGCAGATGGTCACGTTCTCGTAGAGGTCCCCCGACCGCTCCGGCAGCATCGGGCCGTCCGCGGCGTTGAAGTCCCCGACCATCGAGATGATCGTGTTCCGCATCACCAGGTACGGCGAGTTGGTCTGCATCTTGTAGATGTAGCCGGAGGTGAACACGTCCGAGGGCTGCTTGTGCCCGCCCGGCCCGGAGGTCAACTTCACGACGCAGTTCTCGACGCTCTGGGTGTTGGCCGCCACCGGGGAGCCGGTCTCGTCGTTGGAGCGGGTGGACAGCAGGGAGTGCGCGTCCTCGAACAGGCAGTCGAACAGGTGCAGCTGGCGCTGCTCGTCGTTCTCGATGCCGTCATCGCGGTTCTTCCAGAACCAGCTGTTGCGAATGTAGATGGTCCCGGTGGCGGTCCGGGTGCCGTTGCCGTAGACGCCGAAGCCGTCCCAGGTGTTGTGGCAGCGGATGCCGTCGACGACGGCCCAGGACCCGCTGGCGAAGTACAGCCGGGGGTCGCCGTCCATGTTGGCGTTGCCGATGATCTCGTCGTAGGCGAGATCCGGGTCCATGCCGTCGTCGATCAGGCCCTGGATGTAGGAACCGTGCTTGAGATCGGTCCAGCCCAGCGTGGTGGACTGGTCGCCGGTCACCTTGGCGCCGATGATCGCCGGGGCGGTGGCCGGCGTGGTGTGGCCCAGGCGGATCGGCCGGGAGTTCTTCTGGTGGTTGGTCGGCGCGCTCGGGCTGTTGTATCGGCCGGTCGGGTAGGTGTCCGGGCTGGTCGCGTCGCAGTCGAAGTGCCCGGACGCGGTGAAGTTCCGCATGTCCCAGGTCTTGGAGGCGCTGGGCGAGGCCTCCCAGTACCCGTTGCCGTCGCGGCCGTCGTCGACCCTGGTCGGGGCGGTGACGTTCGCCCGAGCCAGCAGGTCGGCGGTGGGCAGGCCGAGCGAGTAGCGCGGGTCCGCGGCCGACTCGCCGCCGGCGTCGCCTGCCTCGTCGTCTACCTCGTCGTCGGCACTGCACGCGGCCAGCCCGAGGACGGCGACGCCGAGCACGCCGCGGCCGGCCCTGACGAGGAACGACCGCCGCCCGATGGCCTGGGTCTCGACCCCGCTCATGCCCCGACCGTGGCTGCGGCGGCACCCGCCCGTCAAGGCGGCGAGCGGTGACGGGCGGACCGTCAGCGGGCACGCGCCGTCGCCACCGTCTGTCGAGCGCTCTCGACAGACGGTGGCGACGAAGCGTGGTGGAGCGTAGATTCGGACGTAGCTTGGCACGGCGGGTTCAGCCACCACGGCAGGGCGGATCATGAGACGTATGCGTTGGGTAGCAGGAGTCGGCGCGCTGATGGCCGACTCGCCGGCGCGGTCGGCCTCACGCCCGCGGCGGCAGGAGGGCCGCCGGTCAAGGTGTTCTTGGACGGGTCGGCATCGCCGAAGAGCCCCGCTGCCATCGAGCAGCACCGGACCTCGCGCTCACCGGTGCGGCCGAATGATCACGCCCGGTTGGATCTCGGTTGCGGGCCGGGCGGTCCAGCCCACGATCGACCGACATGCCCGGCCGGTCACGCCCTGACGTAGCTCGCTGAACGAACCATCCGACTTTGCAGAGTCCCGAGAGGGGGAGCAAGTGAGGATCTTCAGCATTGCGACGGCATGCGCACTGTGCTCGGTCGCCTTGGCCGTCGGGAGCACGCTGCCGGCGCACGCTTCGCTGTCCCAGCCTGCAGTCGTGTCGGACAACCCGGCCGATACCACCCCGCACATCGTCCTCAGCGACACGTCGTATGACGTGCGCGCCTACGCGCAGGTCGGTCGCACCATCTATGCCGGTGGGCTGTTCGGTGAGGTGCAGGACCCGGCCAGGACGAGCACGTATGCCAGGCGGAACTTCGTCGCCTTCGACAGCCAGACAGGGGTCATATCACCGCTCGACCTGTCGTTCGACGGGACGGTGGGCGCCATCGAGGCGACCGCCGATGGGACCGCGCTGTTCATCGCGGGCGCCTTCTCGAGGGTCAACGGGATCACCCGCCGGGGGATCCTCAAGTACGACCTGGTCAACGATCGGGTCGACCCGACCTTCGCGCCGACGGGCATGCGAACGGTGCACGACATCAAGCTCGCCAACGGTTCTGTCATCGCGGCGGGGAACTTCACGAAGAAGCTGATGGCGCTGGACCCGACGACCGGCGCAGACACCGGCGCCATCGCCATCACGGTCGCCGGGATGGTCAACCCGGCCGACGAGACCAGGGTCCGACACATCGCGGTCTCCCCGGACGGCACCCGGTTGGTGGCCACGGGCAACTTCGCCACGGTCAACGGCCAGAGCCGCAGTCGGGCCTTCATGCTGAACCTCGGCTCGACCGCGACGCTCAGCACCTGGCACGCCCCCCGCTTCGACGTGACCTGCCTGTCGGGCGGCAGCAGGCTGGAAAGTGCCCAAGGCGTGGATTTCTCTCCCGATGGCTCCTACTTCGTGATCGTCGCGACCGGAGGGCCGACCGGTACCAACGGGGTGTGTGATGCTGCGGCACGGTTCGAGACCGCGAACGTCAGCGCCACGGCCGAGCCCACCTGGATCAACTGGACCGGCGGCGACACGCTCTACAGCGTGGCGGTCACCGGACCGGCTGTGTACGTCGGCGGCCATCAACGCTGGCTGGACAACCCCGAGGGCCACGACTCTGCCGGTCCCGGCGCAGTCGAGCGCCCGGGCATCGGCGCCATCGACCCGGTGACCGGCAGGGCTCTCCCTTGGAATCCCACCAAGTCCCGCGAACACGGCACCATGGTCCTGTTCGCCACCTCAAGCGGGCTCTGGGTCGGCAGCGACGGCGCCAATTTCGGACGCGAAGATCACGCCGGGATCGGCTTCGCCCCGCTGGACGCCGGGCCCACGCCCGACACGACCCGGCCGAACACGTTCATCGACTCGGGCCCGTCGGGCTCCGTGTTCGCCACATCGGCCACCTTCAGCTTTTCGGCCACCGAGCCGTCGACGTTCCAGTGCCGCCTCGACGGCGGCGCGTTCGCCCCGTGCACATCACCGACGAGCTACGCGAACCTGTCCATCGGATCGCACACCTTCCAGGTTGCCGCCACCGACGGCTCCTTCAACGTCGACGCGAGCCCGGCGGAGCGGGGCTGGACCGTGCTCGACCCGTCCAGCGACCTGATAGGAAACCCGGGGTTCGAGGTGGACCCGTCCGGTTGGAAGGGCGAGGTGTCGACCAACACGCTGAGCCGGGTCGCGGGCGGGCACTCGGGTGGTTGGGCCGCGGAGGTCTCGAACACCCTGGCCGGTGGTAGCTGCGGGCTCGACGACAAGCCGAGCTGGGTGAGCTTCACGGAGGCCGGTGCCTATACCGAGAGCATCTGGGCCCGCTCGGACACCCCCGGGCTCACGCTCAAGCTGCGCGTGCGCGAGTACGTGAGCGGTGCGCTGCAGGGATCGGTGTCGACGTCGGTCGCGCTGACCTCGTCGTGGCAACAGGTGACGGCGGTCTACACGCCGGTCGCGCCTGGACTGTCGAGCCTCGACTTCGAAGCGTTCACGGTCAACTCACCCGTTGGCGTGTGCTTCCAGGCCGACGACGCATCCATCACCCACTGAGCGAGCGGTCGGGCGAGTCGACGATTTTGACGATCATGGGCACCGCGATCTACGCCGGCAGGACGAGGTGATGCCCGGTGCCATCGGTGAAGCCGGCGTAATCGCGGCCCACTAGCGGTCGTAGCTCGGGGGTGCGCCGGCGGCTGATCCGGGGCCGCCGGTTCCGCTCGGGCTCGACGCCGTCGTCTTCCTTCATTGGTGACAAAAAACGCCAGCGGGGCAGCGATATTCCGGCCCGACGGCTCGTCGGGTCAATTCCGTTCAAGACCGCGGCGGCGTGGTGAGCGCCGAAGCGGCCCTCGCGCGCCTCGCGCAGCTGGGGGATCTTCGGCCGCAGCTTGCCAAGGGCGAGATCGGCCAGCACTTCGGGATCACGGGTGCCAGCAACGTGCGCCGCCGCGTTCAAACAACACATGTTGGGCCACCACCGGGGTCGCAAGACCGACCCGCTGTATCGGATCCGACGCCGCCTCCTCGCGGGTCAAGAACACCTCGACGATCGGGCGATGGAGCGGGTGCTGGCCTGGCTCGACGCCGGGGACCCCGCCGGCGAGGTCGGCGCCGAGTCCTTGGCCAACGAGCTGCTGCGTGAGGTGTTCGAACTATCGGCTCCAACTCGTGCTGCGCTCCGGAGCCCCATGGCACACTCGCCCCGTCGCATCAATGCGGCCCCGCCACCCACGCTCCATCGCGTCGAGCCGGTCAAGCGATTGCGCCATCGTGTTCGCGATCGGCCACGCGCTCGTAACCTGGGGTTTACCCGGCCGATGTCCATTGCTAATCTGTTTGCAGAGACAGCCCTTCAAGGTCCGTACGGCCAGGGCGAGCGCGGTGAGCGGGCGACGCGGCGGGAAATCGGCGCGGGATCTGGCAGTGCCCACCCGTCCTGTCCTCGGGCGGAAATCGGGTGGCGGGCCATGCCGTATCAACGGGCCATGCCGTATCAACGAGATGCCGTCGGGTCTGTTGCCCACGCGGGATCTGCCGAGGAGGCCGTATCGCTCACCGCCACGCGGTCGGCGCAGGTCGCTCCGATGGTGCCGGGGCGGTGCGCTCACCTCGTGGGCCGATCACGGACACGAGCCCTTCGCACCGAGGCCACCCAGCGGCTGCTCGACGTCGTCGTGGGGAGCGTCGCGCTGGCCGCGCTCTCGTTGCCGATGGCCATCGTGGCGCTCGTTGTCCGATGCACATCTCCAGGCCCGGTGGTCTTCGCACAGACCCGCGTCGGTCACCAGGGCCGCCCGTTCCAATGCCTCAAGTTCCGGACGATGCGCGTCGGGGCCGACGCCGAGCTGCCTGCGCTGCTCGAGACCGACAGCAGCGCCCGGGCCGCCTTCGCGGCCAGCTACAAGCTGAGCGATGACCCTCGCGTGACCCGGGTCGGTCGATTCCTGCGACGCACGAGCTTGGACGAGCTGCCCCAGCTCGTCAACGTCGTGCGCGGGGACATGAGCGTCGTGGGGCCCCGTCCGGTCGTCCCTGAGGAGCTGTGGCGCTACGGCGATCGGGGCCAGATCGTCCTGCAGGTACGCCCCGGAATGACCGGACCATGGCAGGTGGGCGGTCGCAACGCCATCCCCTACGCGGACCGGATCCGCCTCGACGTCGACTATGTGCTCCACCGCTCCGTGTCCGGCGATCTGCGCATCCTCGTCCAGACCGCCCGCTATCTCGTGACAGGTCAGCCAGGTGCGTCCTGACATCGACGCCGACTCGACCCCCCGACCAGCGTCGCCACCGGTGAACGGCCCAAAGCCGAACGACCCGCCGGTGATCCGGCCGCAGGGGAATGGGCTGCGGCCGAACGACGCGGCGATAGGCGATCCGAATCTGACCGATCTGGTCGGCGTCCTCCACCGGCGCAGGTGGTGGATCGCTGCGATCGTGGCTCTCGCCGCGCTCGTCGGTTACGCCCTCGGCTCGCGGTCGCCGGTCGAGAGCCGGGCCGACACGAGGCTCCTGCTCGTGGAGCCCTCCGAGGAGGGGGCCGTGTTGCCGGCATCCGATCCGCTGCCGCTCGCAGAGCGCCAGAGTGCGGTGATCGCCCGCGCGGAGTCGCAGCAACTGCGGGTCGAAGTGACCGAGGCGCTCGGTCTCGAGCCCGGCGACATCAAGAGCGTGTCCGCCGACGCGGCGGAGGGCGAGAGCTTCGTCACCATCGCGGTGACCACTGTCGACGGGGTCGACACCGCCGCCATCACCGATCGGGTCGCGGCATCGGTCGTCGAGCAACAGCGCGAGGCGGTTGGAGCGCGTTCCGCCGCCCTTGCCGGCGAGCTGCGGCGGGCGGCGGAGGATACCAACGCCGAGATCGCCGCCGTCGATGCTCAGCTGGAGCAGTTGTCGCGCGAAATCGCGGTCCTGCAACTGGACGTCAGCCGCCGCGCCGGCACCGATGCCAGCGTCGATCCCCAGGTGGCGCTCGCCGTCAAGACCGACATGGCGACCGGGCTGCGCAGCAGTCGCGCGGCGTTGGTGTCCACGCAGGCGGACTTCGAGCATCGGGCCAAGGAAGCCGACGTGGCGGGTGCGGCCAGTTCCGGAGGCCTGGAGGTGTACGAGCCCGCCGGGATGGCCGACACGACCCGAACGCTCCCGCCGGTGCAGCTCAGCGTGCTCGCGGCCTCCCTTGCCCTCGTCGTCTTGGTGTGCGCCGCCTACTTCGTCGCCTACCGCACCGAGGCGCCGCGGGGAACCCCTGCACCGACCACCGAACACGGGTGGGACGGTCGTACCGCCGCACGCGTGCCACCCCAGGACGATCACCAGCCGGGGCACGGGGAGGATGCTGCCGTCGACGTCGAAACGAAGCCGAAGAGCAGGGAGCGTACCGACCGGTGACGGGCGGGACCGCGGAGCTGACGGCGCTGGACACCACCCTGCCGACGCGGCCGAGTCGGGTGCTCCAGATGTGCACGCGCTACCTGCGCGGCGGCTCGGAGCAGCGCGTGCGGGACGTCTGCGATGCCTTCTCCGACTCCGATCACACAGTCGTCGTCGGACGGGACTCCGATCCCGAACTGCTGCGCAGGCACCTCGACGTCGTGGAGGTCATCGTCGAGCCCTCGCTGTGTCGAGAGCCCAATCCGGTCCAGGACGCCCGCGCCGTCGCGCGGGTTTGCCGGCTGATGAGGGAACGGAGCTTCGACGTGGTCATCACCCATCAGTCGAAGGCCGGCGTCATCGGGAGGATCTCCGCGCACATGTCCCACGGGCCACCGGTCGTGCACTCGCTCTCCATGGCCAGCTTCGGTCCCGGCTACGGGCGGATGGCGAACCACATCTACCGCCCCGTCGAGAGGTTTCTCAGTCGATGGACGGATGCCTACGCCGTCGTCGGGCATGACCTGGCCGATCGCTTCGCCCGCATCGGCGTCGAGAGAGCCAAGCTCAACGTGATCCGCTCGGGTGCCCGGCTTCCCAGCGGTGCAGAGGTGCGCACGGCTGCGCACGCCCGCGTGGCCGCAGCCCACGGGCTGCCCGGCGATCGACCTTGGGTCCTGTATCTCGGCGCCCTCGAGGACCGCAAGAACGTGATGAGCCTGCCGATCCTGCACCAGCAGCTCATGCTCATGTTGCCTCCGCCCGCGCCCTTCTTGGTGATCTCCGGTGATGGCCCCCGGCTCGACGATCTCGTGGCACTGCTGGACCGCATGGGTCTGTCCGGTGACGCCCGCGTGCTCGGCTATGTCCCTGAGCCCGAAGCCCTGCTGGTCGCCGCTGACGTGCTCGTGCTGCTCAGCCGGGCCGAGGGGATGCCGCAGGCGCTGCTGCAGGCGACCGCGGCGGGGACTCCGTTCGTGTGCTGCGAGGTGGACGGCGTCGATGAGTTGCTCGACCTGGGCGCGGCCGGGTCCGTGGTGGACCAAGGCGACGTCGTCGGTGCCGCTCGAGCTGTCGCCCATCGGATCAATGCCGACGCTCTCCAGCCCGTACCGTGCCCGTGCCCCACAGTGGAGCTGCGTTCCTGGCAGGGGGCCGACGTCCGCTGGGACTACACGATGCTGGTCTCGTCCGTGCTCGCCCGCCGGTCCACAGCACGATGACCGCGGCGCACGCCGCATTCGCGAGAACGCTGCCGGCGGCGCATGCCACGGCCCCGTGGTCCGTCCCGGCACTGGCCGCCGCGCTGTTCGCGACCGGGTTCGCCCTGCCGCGCGCCGGCGGGTTCACCGTCGCCGACGTTCTCATCGGCGCCTTCATCGTGCTCGCCACCCTGGAGATGGCGGCGCGTCACGTGAGACCGCGGCCGATCGTCCTTGCGGTGCTGTTCCCGATCCTGCTCGTTCTCGGCGGCAGCCTCATCGGCGCGTTGGACGTTGGCCTCACCGAGTGGATCGTCTACGACCTGATCCGCGACGTCGGTGCGGCGGCGGCGCTGCTGGCCGTGATACAGGTGTTCGATCGGGCGCCGACGGGATGGTTCCGGTTCCCCGCACGAGCCCTGGCCGCGATCGCGGTGATCGTCGCGATCCAGCTGGTCTTCCTCGGCCAGGAGACGTTGCGAGCCAAGGCCACCTTCCCCAACCCCAATGTGGCGGGCCACTTCATGGCCACTTGCTTCATGGCCCTGATGGTGCTGCCGGTCTCGCAGCGGACCCGGATCGCCGGGCTCACGGCCGCCGGCGTCGGGCTGGTCGCGACGGGATCCTTCGGTGCGATGCTCCAACTGGCCGTCGGCCTGGCCGTCGTGGCCGTCGGCGCCTCCCGGCGGGTCCGCCCCGCGACCCGCCAGCTGCTCGCCTTCGCCGTCATCGCCACGATCGGGGTCCTGGGCGTGGCCGCCGCGTCCGGCGTGCAGTTCCTCCCCGAGCGCGGCGAGACCACCGGTTACAACGCTGCCCATCTGGATCGCACCACCAGCGGGCGCCTCGAGCTCTGGGGCGCCGCGATCGATCAGGTCGTCGACAGACCGTGGGGCATCGGGCCCGGGAGCTCCCGGAACCTCCAGGTCCTACGCGAAGGGGACGCGTCGAAAGAGACCCACAGCGAGCCCCTTGCCTTCCTGTCCGAGCGGGGGGCACTCGGGCTGCTGGGGCTGGTGGCCCTCTGGGTGACCCTGTGGCGCCTCGCGGTGCCGCTCGGGGTCGGTCGAGCGATGATCGTCGGCTTGGTCGTCGCCTCGCTCGTCCGTGAGACGTCCCACTACCGCCATCTGTGGATACTCCTGGCGCTGGTCGTGACCTACGAACGAACGCTGGCGGCGGCGCGCACCGGGGGCAACCCCACGGTCGTGTCATGACCGCCGGTGCGACCCGCACGCGGGTAGCGGCTGGCGGGTTCGCATGGACCAGCATCGGGTACGGCGCCCAGGCGTTGAGCCAGCTGCTCCTGCTCGTCGTGTTGGCCCGGGAGCTGACCCCCGCGGACTTCGGCGTGGTCCAGGCCGCACTGGTGGTGATCGGGCTCGGCCGGCTGTTCACCGAATCGATCGTCGGACCCGCGTTGGTGCAGAGGCCTGCGATCTCCGATCGTCTCGTGCGAACGGCTGGGACCATCGCCGTCGCCTGCGGGCTGGTCACCGCCGCCGTGATCTTCGTGTCCGCACCGCTGCTCGCGTCCCTTTTCGACACCGAGCAGTTCGTGCCCGTGGTGCGGGTGCTGCAGATCAGCTTCCTGATCCAGGCCTTCGGGGTGGTGTCCGAGTCCCTCCTTCAGCGAGAGCTCCAGTTCCGTCGCCTCGCCCACGCGGCCGTGTGGTCGTTCGTGATCGGCTACGCCGCGGTCGGTGTCAGCCTCGGGCTCGCGGGGGCAGGGGTATGGGCCCTCGTGGGTGCCAATATCGCCCAGCTCGGGGTGTTCACCGCCCTGCTGCTCGTGTTCCGTCCGGTGTCGCTGCGCCCCGATTTCGACCGCGGGTCCGCCCGCGAGCTGATGCACTACGGCGGAGGGTTCACCCTCGGACGGTTCTTCAACTACGCCGCCCTCCAGGGCGACTACGTGGTCGTGGGCAGCACGCTGTCATCGAGCGCCTTGGGGATCTATGGGCGGGCGTACCAGCTCCTCGCCACCCCGGCCATGCTGCTCGGCCAGGTCATCGACCGCGTCCTCTTCCCGATGCAAGCGGAGATCCAGCATGACAGGGCGCGGCTTGCCAACCAGTACCGACGGGCGGTCTCGCTCGTCGCCCTCGTGATGCTGCCCCTGAGTGCGTTCGTCTTCGTCCTCGCGCCGCAGATCGTCGCCGTGACCTTGGGCGACCGCTGGGGCGGTGTCGTGACACCGCTGCGCTTCCTGTCGATCAGCCTGCTGGCCCGCGCCAGCTACAAGCTCAGCGACACCCTCTCCCGGGCGTTGGGCCTGGTCTACGCGCGAGCGGCCCGTCAGCTCGTCTACGCCGTGCTCGTGGTCGTCGGTGCGCTGATGGGCCAACGCTGGGGTGTGGCCGGGGTCGCCGCCTGCGTGGCGGTCGCGGTCATCGCCAACTTCGGCCTCATGGCCCATCTGATCCTCGACGCGACCGGGCTCACCTGGACGGCCTTCGCCGCGGCCCACTGGCGTGGCGCAGTGCTGGCCGCCATGTTGACGGCGCTGGTCGCCCCCGTCGCCGCGGTCGCGGATCGCGTCGGCCTGTCCCCTGCCGTCACCCTTGCGGTCGCCGGCGCCCTCTGTGCCACGCTGCTCCCCGTCCTGCGCACGCATCGGGGCGCGCTCCTCGGGCCGGACGTCGCCTGGATGACCGCCCGCCTCCGGTCCAAGACATCGTCAGTTGACCGGCCGGCGGTGGAGCTGAGGTCGTGAACCCCGACGTCAACCCCGCGACCCGGACGACTGACGCGCCCGCGACGACGTTGGCGCGCCGCGTGCTGGCCGAGCTCGAAGCCGCCGGCGTCGCCCATTGCCACTGGAAGAGCAACGACCATCTCCTGGCCGCGCTCGGTGGCGACACCGACATCGACCTGCTCGTAGACGGCCAGCGGATCGACGATGTGTATCGGATCTTCGCCGCACACGGCCTCCGGCGCGGCCGCGTGGCCGCGACGCGGACCGAGATGGGCCTCGAGGACTTCCTGGGCCACGACGAGACGACCGGCGCGCTGGTGCACTTCCACACCCACTATCGGCTGGTGACCGGCGAGCGGCACCTCAAGCGCTACCGGTTGCCATGGGAACCTGCTGTGCTGGCGTCGGCGGTGCGCAGCGATGCCGGGGTTCTCGTCCCCCATCCGTCGGTGGAGGCTTCGCTGTTGCTGATCCGGGCGGCGCTCAAGATCCGCACGCGCGATCGGATCCGCAGCCGGCTCGGGCGGCGAGATCTCTCTGGCTGGTTCCGTGCCGAGCTCGACGCATTGCGGGCTGCCAGCAGCGACGCCGACATCGTCGCCCGGGTCGAGTCCTGGCTGGGCGAGCCCTGCGCCGAGGCGGTCGCCGACGCGCTCGCGCACGGCATCGACTCGGGCGGCATGGTGCGGCTGCGTTGCCTGGTCCGCAGGTCACTCGCCCTCCAGACCGCCTACCGGGGCCCCGGTGCGCGCGTGCGCCGGTGGCGTCGGGAGTGGGCCTGGTTCCAGCGAGGTGTCAGCCGCCGGTACCTGGACCGTCCGAGGCTGTTCGGCCGGGGGCTGCCTGGGGGCGGATTGGTCGTGGTCGTGATCGGGCCCGACGGCTCGGGCAAGTCGTCGATCGTGGCGGACCTGCGCCGTTGGTTCTCGCCCAAGTTCGACACCATGGCCGTGTACTTCGGCAGTGGCGACGGTCCGTCCTCGCTCTTGCGGTGGCCCATGAAGGCCCTCCGGGACCGCGTGCCCGGCGATCGTGGCGGGACGGCTGCACCAGGAGAGCACGGCGGCGGCCGCCCCGGCTGGGCCAAGGTGCTGTGGGCACTGGCCCTCGCCCGGGAGAAGCGACGACGGCTGCAGCGGGCGTTCGACGCCCGGCACCGAGGCATGCTCGTGATCTGCGACCGCTACCCCCAGGCGCAGCGGCCGGGCATCAACGACGGACCGCTGCTGCACCGGTGGTCGGGTGACCGTGCGCGCGGACGCATCGCCCGTTGGGAGGCGGGCCCCTACGAGCTGGCCGAACGGTTTCCGCCGGATCTCGTCGTCCGCCTCCGGGTCGACCAGCGGACCGCCGAGCGGCGCCGGCCCGAGCACGATCCCGACGACCTAGCGCGCCGGCGGGCGCTCGTGGCCGGGCTCGCCTTCCCCCAAGCGCGCTACGGCACGGTGGAGATCGACGCCAGCCAGCCCTACGGGCAGGTCCTCGAGGCAGTCAAGGCTGCGGTGTGGCGATGTTTGTGATCGTGGAGCTCTGACCCGGCGATGTCCCGGTTCGTCACGGCGGGTGCCCCGGCTGGTGGGGTCGGCGAGCGCCCCCTGGATGAAGCATGACCACGGAAGCCTCGGCATCGCTCGCGTTGGCCCTGCTCCTCCTGGTCGCGGGCGCCAACGTGCTCGGGCAGTTGGCCGCTCGGCTGCGCCAGCCGAAGGTGGTCGGCGAGATCCTGGCGGGCGTCCTGCTGGGTCCATCGGTTCTCGGGCTGCTGGCGCCGGATGCGGCCTCGCACCTCTTCGGGGATGGCGCGAAGGACACATCAACGGTGGTCCTGGGCTTCCTCTACCAGTTCGGGCTGCTGCTGCTGATGTTCGTATCCGGGGCGAGCGTGCGAAACGTGCTCGGCAAGGAGAACCGGAAGCCGACTGCCTGGATTCTCGGTCTCGGCACGCCGCTGCCGTTCTTCCTCGCGCTGCTCGTGGCTCCGGCGCTGCCCCTGGAAGAGTTCATGGGCGCCGCCGGGAGCAGACCCGCCGCGGTCCTCGTGTTCGCGATCGCGGCCTCGGTCACGTCCATCCCGGTGATCACGAAGATCTTCTACGACCTCGGCATCCTGCACACCCGCTTCGCGAGCCTCATGCTGGGCGCAGCCGTCCTCGAGGACATCATGCTGTGGGGCGTGCTCGCGCTCGCCACCGCGATCTCGTCTGCCACCATGGCGGCGACCAGCGGGGCCTTGGCCGGGACCGTGACCGTGCACGTCGTGGCCAACGGCGTGTACGTCCTACTCGCCATGACGGTGCTGCCACCGCTGCTGTGTCGGACGAGCCGTGCCCGCTGGAACGTCGTCGCCGGCCCGGCGCCGATCGCCTGGATCGTGGTGGTCTTGCTCGGCTACGTCAGCGCGGCTGCGGCCCTTGACGTCACCCTGGCCTTCGCTGCCTTCCTGGCCGGTTTCGGAATCGTCGGCGGCATGAGGAGCACCGAGCACGAGCGCTTCCGGGCCCCGATCGACGCGATCAGCAACGTGGCCGGAGCGGTGTTCATCCCGATCTACTTCGCCCTCGTCGGTTACCAGCTGGACTTCACCAAGGGCTTCTCGCCGCTCATGCTGGTCGCGTTCCTCTTCGGATCGTCGGTCGTCGTGCTCCTCTCGATAGGCCTGGCTGCCCGGCTGGCCGGCTTCCGGCGCCTCGACATCGTGAACCTGGCGGTGACGTGCAACGCGCGGGGCGGGCCGGGAATCGTGCTGGCCAGTGTCGCCTTCGACGCCGGGATCATCAGTGCCTCCTTCTTCACCACCCTCGTGCTGACCGCCGTGCTGACCTCGCAGGCCTGCGGTGTCTGGCTCGACTTCGTGCTGCGCAAGGGATTGCCGCTGTTGGCGAGCGAGGGCCCGGTGGAGGCCCGGAGACCGGTCCTCGAGCCCGCACCCGCGCCGGCCGCCCGCCTCTCTCCCGCCCTGGGCCGCAGTCCCGTGGAGGAACCGACGCGCTGACTGGCGCGCGATTGCCGGCGTCGGCGACGTCCGGTGGGTCGCCGGCGGGGGCCGAGCGGATCCGTCCGTCAGTAGGCGACGGCCACCCTCTCGGCGTGCCAGGCAACTTGACGCGTGACGCCGGTCCGCAGGTCGGTCTGCGGTTCCCAGCCGAGCACCTGGGATGCGAGCCGTGTCAGGCCCGCGGTGGCCCGGACGTCGCCGGGCTGCAGCGGCCGGGCGTCGATGAGGACCGGGCGACCGACGAGCTCTCCGATGAGCTCGACGACCTCACGCATCGTCGTGGCACTCCCCCCGGCCACGTTGACGACCGTGCCCGGGGGTGGATCGGCGCTGACCGCCGCCAGGTTCGCAGTGACGACGTCGTCGACATACGTGAAGTCACGAATCTGTCGACCGTCACCGTAGAGCGGGAACGGCGTCCCATTGCGCGCCGCCTCGATGAGCCGGTGGAAGGCCATGTCGGGTCGCTGGCCCGGTCCGTAGACGGTGAAATATCGCAACGAGACCGTCGGCAGGCCGAAGTTCTCGGCATACGCACGACAGAGATGCTCGGCCGCGAGCTTGGTGACCCCGTACGGGCTGAAGGGCTGCGGACGATCGCTCTCGGCGCTCGCGGTCCGCACCGCGTTGCCATACACCGACGAGCTCGAGGCGTAGACGAAGCGCTGGACCCCGCCGCAGCGCATGACCGCGTCCAAGAGCCGCTGGGTCACCGTGACGTTGGCCGTGACGTAGCTCCCGAAGTCGTCCCAGGATCGCCGCACCCCTGGCTGCGCGGACTGGTGGTAAACCACATCGACGTCGCCGAGGAGTGGGGCCAGGTCGGCGTACACCAGGTCGACCTCGACCACGCGGACCCCCGGCCGGCTGCGCAGCGGCGCCAGGTTCGCCCGCTTCTGGGCCGGATCGTAGTAGGGGGTGAGGGAGTCGGCGATGACGACCCGGTGGCCCTCGTCGGCGAGGCGCGTCGCCAACGAGCTCCCGATGAATCCTGCCCCGCCAGTGACCAGTGCTCGCATAGCACCCACCTCGTATCCCCCGTTGGGGCACGTCCGTCAGGCGATCCCCCACCCGTCGAAGTCGGGATCCATGTAGTTCCGAAGTCGGCGAACGTCGTCCTCGAGCTCGGCGATCAAGCGCGCTCGCACGTCATCGGGAATGGTGAACGGCATCGCCGCTACCGGTGGACTCTCGCGGCGCCGGGTGAGCCGCCGGAGCACACCGAGTACGTCGGGCTCCAATTCCTTGAAGCGACGAGTCGACGGGAACCTCCGCTTCAAACCTTTTCGCAGCCGGAGCGGGATGGGGGAGCGGGTCGCCCGATCCTTCGTCTGGTAGAACTCGCGGTCCAGATTGCCCGACGCTGAGGCGGGGTCGACGCCGATGAACTCGTACACCCTCCGCATGGTGGCGTCGCGAGATTCGCGGAGGTCCTCCGATGTGACCACGAGCAGTTGCTCCCGCGGGAAGTGCTCCAGGTACTGCTCGACCTGGAGGGCGTAGCGGCTGTAGTCCAGGTAGATGGGATCGGTGAAGGCGGCTTCTCCAAACGGTTCCCTCTCGCTGCCTTCGGCCACCCGGGTCTGGTAGTGGGACCGGATCCTCGAAAGGGGATCTCGGACCACATAGAGAAGCCGGGCGTTGGGAAGAAGCGAGGCGACCCGCTTCGGGACGCCTCGGAAACGAGGATATTTCGAGTAGGCGTTCGACGCTTCGCCTACGGCCAGGACATCCGGCCCGACAGGTGGGAACTGCCTTCGGTACCACTCGACGCCGCGATGCCAGTTCGCCTCCGCGACGAAGAACTCGGGTGCCTTGTACCGAGGCATCGCAACCTGTGGATGCGCCTTCAGATAATGGTAGAGGCTCGTCGTTCCGGCCTTCATCGCCCCGATGAGCAAGAAGGTCGGAAGTCGCTGCTCGGTGGTTCGCCTGCTGTTCCCGCTCACCCGCTGCTCTCCCGTCCTGCTGCCTGTGCTGGCGTCTCAGTGGGCAGCCACTGCTTCCGCCTTCGACTCCCAGAACACCGACCCGTCGGTGGCCATTCGGTCCCTCAGCACCATCTGCACGGCATCGCGGACGTACCAGTCCGGCAACGGATCGCCGTTCATCAGGGCCGTTCTGACCTGCGTGCCGCTGATGACCACCGTCTCCGGTCCCGACAGCACGTCGTACTGGTTCGTCTCGGGATTGAACCCGTACGGCTCGAAGAAGATCGGCGTGACACCGAGATCGTCGAGGCTCTCGAACAGTGCGCGCGTTTGGTGATCCTCGTACCAGTCCGAGACCCCAGTGTGATCCCGTCCCACGACAAAGTAGTCGCAGCCCATGTTCTTGCGACAGATCGCGGTGAAGACCGCTTCGCGTGGCCCGCAGTAGCGCGAGTACGTGGAGAACGCACCGAGAACGACCTTGCCGGGCGGGTACACCCCAGACTCCAGCAGCACCTGATAGCTCTGCAGGATCGGACCTGAAAGGAAGTCGCCCGGCTTCTTTGGTCCGATCACCGGGCTGATGTAGAGCCCGTCCGCGTGCACCATGTCCAACGCTCGCAATTGGATGAACTCATGGACACGATGCGGCACATTGCGGGTGTGAAATCCGATGACCCTGCTCCAGCCCTTCTCGCTGAAGATCAGTCGAGTCCGTGTCGGGCTGAGCTCATAGCGCTCGTGCCCCGACACCGGTCGTTCGACGAGCGTGACCTCACCGGCGACGAACCTGCCGCCGCCCGCCGCAAGCCGGGCCACGCCTGGGTGGTCCAGTGACGCAGTGCCGAACCACGACTCGGCCACCTCGTGCAGATCGAACGAGTTGATCTCGCCCACGTCGAGGGTCGCGTGGATCTTGCCCGCTCCGCTGCTGAGTGCGATGCGATCCCCGACCGAGATGTCGTCCACCGAATCCTCGTCGACCTGCAGCACGATCGGCATCGTCCACGGGAGGCCGTTTGGCAGTCGATTGAACCGTAGGACGCTGTCGAGCGTCTCCTTGTTCATGAAGCCGCGCAGCGGAGAATAGGTACCGTTCGCGATCTGGGCACAGTCCATCAAGTCAGTGGGTTTCACGACGAGCCGCTTGAGGCTCAACAGCTCGTGGCGGTTGGCCGCGAGGGCCTCCCGGTTCACCAGGCAACCACCATGGGGCTCGACCAGCAGCGAGATCGGTGCTGGCGAGTAGTTGCCGTCGTGGCGGCCCCAACTCTTGTCGAACTCCTCGATGATCTGACGAATCATGCTGACCGAGGCCACCGGGTAGGCCCCGATCGCCGTCTCGGCGGCGAGGACGAGACCGTCCGCGCCGTCGATGAGGGTGTTGTACACATCGTTGACCTCGGCCCTGGTGGGATGCGGCGATGTCACCATCGATTCCATGAGGTTGGTTGCCACGTAGACCGGCACACCGAGCTGCTTCGATCGCCGGATGATGTCCTTCTGCGCCGACGGGAGCTTCTCGACATTGACTTGGCGTGAGAGGTCACCCCGGTCGATCAGGATGGCGTCCGACCGTGTCGCGATCTCGGAGAGATTGAACAGCCCGTTGAGGCATTCGATCTTCGAAATGATCGTCGCATCGGGGCCGGCAACCGACCGGGCCTGATCGACGTCAGCGGCAGAATTGGCGAAGGACAGGGCAACCTGCCTGATCCCCGCGTGATTGCCGATCTCTATTGCCTGGCGGTCCTTCTCGGTCAGCGGCGGTAGCTCAATATCACGCTCGAGCACAGTAACGGCCTTGTTCGCACCGACCGTGCCACCGTTGAGGATCCAGAGCATCACACCCTCGGGGTCGACGGCGGTCACCTGGGCCAAGACATCGGCGTCGATCTTGACGATGTCCCCTGCGACCAATCGGCCAGCGACGCCCTCGGGGTAGAACGTAAGGTCACGATCGTCGACCGGTCGGCTGACGATGCGGACCGACCGGTTCTCATCGAGCGTTCGGTCCCATGTCGACGAGGTGCGGATCTGCGCTCCTTCGGTGTCGAGACAGAGCGGAAGTTCGGTACGGCTTTGCACGTATTTCAAGGTCCGTGGCAGCTCGTCGATCCTCGTGTGCGAGAGGTTCAGTCGCAGCAGGCTCACGCCAGCCGCCTCCAGCCGCCCGATCACATGATCGTTGAGCGAGGATGGTCCGAGCGTGCACCAGATCTCTCTGGTCATGGTCATGACCGCCGATCCTGCTTGTCGGAACGTCGTGCCCGTAGAACCAACGGACCACGCGTGCACGGGCCCACCCCCGACGCACAACCTCCACACATATTTAGCGAACAGGAAGTGTCCAAATGGTGAAGGTCAGGAGCATTATCGCGCAATAGCGGACGAGGCGAAACCCTTCAACATCTCGAATCTCGAGCGGCAATCAAGGTTCCCGCCGGATGGACCGGGCGCGGGCCGAAGCCCCTTCCCTGTCTACGCGACCACGACGACTTGGGGCGGGTGCGTCCCCTGGCTGGTGTCGAACGCCGCGGTGTTCGTCGACGTCGTGGTGGCCTCGAACGAGTACGTGCCGTTCCCCGTGATCGCGCTGGTCAGGTTGACCTCGACCCATGTCCCCACCGTGACCGCCCCGACAGAGGCGACCGGGCTGCCGGAGATGGCGGGCTGGTTGCCCCAGACCACCGTGCTCTCGGTCCAGTCGTCCGAGACCAGGTACCAGTCGCCGCCTCGGGCGCTCGCGTCCTCGACGTAGAGCCGGAGCGTCACCGAGGTCGGCGAGCCGCTGAGCCCGTTCAGGGTGAACCTGATGAGCGACCGGTACTCGGCGGGCGGCTCGAACTTGAGCTTCATGGTCGGGGCGGTGGCGTAGTTCTTGGTCGGGCTGGAGGCGTTGACGTAGGTGTCAGCGTCCAGGGCGACGGTGAACTCGGTCGGCGCCTCGTTGACGGTGATGGTGCGGGTGGTCGACGTGGAGCCTTGCCCGTTGGTTGCGGTCAGGCTCGACGTGAACGTCCCGGTGCTGGTGTAGGTGTGCGACGGCGATTGCGCGGTCGATGTGCCACCGTCGCCGAAGTCCCAGGCCCAACTCGTCGGCCCGCCGGTGCTGGTGTCGGTGAAGTTGACGGCGAGCGGCACCGAGCCGGTGGACGGCGTCGCGGTGAAGCCCGCCGTCGGCGCCGTCGGTTGGGTGACGGTGATGGTGCGCGAGCTGGACGTGGAGCCTTGCCCGTTGGTTGCGGTC
>DASSGC010000690.1:0-18353 GCA_035693765.1 Acidimicrobiales bacterium | reverse complement strand
GGATGACCGACGCCCCCGGCCCGCCGCCGGGCCTGCCGCACCTCGATCCCGCGGCGGTGGGCGACGGCGGGATCGGCGCGGTGCGCGACATGCTGGCCGGCCTGGGCTGCACGGTCGAGGAGCTCGACCGGGCCGAGCGCGACGGCACACTGCCGCTGCTGGCCGTGGAGCGGCTGATCGTCCCCGAGGTCGCCCTCTACGACCTGGACGCCGTGACGGCACGCACCGGCATCGCGGCCGGCCACATCCGCCAGCTCTGGCGGAGCCTCGGCTATCCGGAGCCCCGTCCGGGCGAGGTCGTCTTCACCGAGGTCGACCGGGAGCTGCTCGGCGAGGTGGGCCGGTTGATGGAGGGGGAGCTGATCACCGATCTGGTGCTGCACATCAGCCGCGTGATCGGCTCGTCCATGGCCCGGGTGGCGTCGTCGCAGGTCGACGTGATCAGCACCCGGGCGCCGGGCGCACCCCGCCATGCCGTGGTCGGCGACGTCGAGGTGAGCGACGACGTGCTCGTGAGCGGCGCCGCCGCGTTGCTGCCCCTCGTGCCTCGGGTGCTCGACGCCGCCTGGCGGCGGCACCTGCGGGTGGCGATCCGCCGCCGGCTGAGCATCGCGGAGGCGGGGCAGGGCCAGCTCGGCGTGGTGGGGTTCGCCGACCTCGTGGGGTTCACCGCGCTCAGCCAGCAGGTCGGCGACGACGAGCTCGCGGCGATCGTCGACCGGTTCGAGCGGCTGGCGTTCGACGCGGTGACGGCCGAGGGCGGGCGGGTCGTGAAGATGATCGGCGACGAGGTGATGTTCACCGTCGACGAGCCGCGGGCCGCGGCGGAGATCGCGCTGGCGCTGGCGGAGGGGACCCGGGGCGCCGACGACCTCTCGGAGTTGCGGGTGGGCCTGGCCTACGGCCCGCTGCTGGAGCGGGAGGGCGACCTGTACGGGCCGATGGTCAACCTGGCGAGCAGGATCACGGCGGTGGCCTTCCCGGGGACGATCGTGGTCAGCGCGTCGATCCACGACGCGCTCGTCCACGACCCGGACTACCGGCTCCGCTCGATGCGTCCCCGCAACCTGAAGGACATCGGTCGGGTGTCGTTGTCGGTGCTGCGCCGGGCGGCGCCGGGCGAGAGCCGGTTCGCCGATCGGCGCCCGGCGTTGCGCGACGCGGTCACGGCCGGCGTCGAGCCCGCGGACGATCGCCGGCGCCGCTCGTGACCGGGGCACGGCCCGGCGACCCGGACGGGGAGCCCGGCGACGCCCTGAGCGCCGACGAGCGGCGCACGGCCGAACGGGTGCTGTCGGCTGCCTGGGATGGGCCCGTCGTGCTGCGGTCGGCGACGGTCGTCGACGACCGGGAGCACGTCGTCCGGGTGGTGACCGCGGGGGGCCGCAGCGCCGTGCTGAAGCGGCCGCGCCGCCCCGGCGACAGCCTGTGGGGCGGCGAGTCGCGGGGGCTGGTGACCGAGTGGGCCACGCTCGACTACCTGGGCCGGGCGGCGCCCGGGGTGGCGCCCCGCCTGTACGGCGGCGACCGGGACCTGCCCCTGGTGCTGATGGAGGATCTGCCGCCGGGCCGGTCGCTCGCCGCCTCGCTGCTGGGCGACGACCCGGCCGCCGCCCGGTCCGACCTCGTCGCCTACGCCACCACCCTGGCGACGCTGCACGCGGCGTCGCTGGGCGATGCGGACCGCCACGCCGCGGTCCGCCGCCGGCACGGGCTGGAGGGCGAGGCGCCGCCGTGGTGGGTGACGAGGATGCGCGACGCGGCCCCGGCGTTCGTCGCCGCCGTCGGCGAGCACGGGGTGCCGGTGGCCGGGCTGGCGGGCGAGGTCGCGGCCCTGCCCGAGGTGCTCGGCGACCCGGCGCACCGCGGGCTCGTGCACGGCGACCCCTGCCCGGACAACGTGTCGGTGGTCGACGGTGGGTGCCGCGTGTTCGACTTCGAGCGGTCGAGCACCGGCTCCGTGGTCCTGGACTTCGGCTACCTGGTGGCGCCGTTCCCGAGCTGCTGGTGCTTCGGCCGCCTCCCGGTGGACGCCACGGCGGGCGCGGTGGCGGCCTACGGCGCGGTGATGGCGGCGGCCGGGGTCGCGCTCGACGCGGCCTGGGACCGGGCGGTCGCCGCCGCGCTCGGTCTGTGGGTCGTGGCCCGCATCGGGTCGCTCGGCCGCGCGCCCGATGGCGAGGACCGCGCGTGGGGCACGACCACCATGCGCCCGCGGCTGGACGCGTGGTCGGGCGCGTTCCTGGGGGCGCCGGGCGCCGCGGCCTTCCCCCGGCTGGTGGCGGCGGTCGCGGGCTGGCGCGAGCGGTCCGGCGTCGACGACGCGGTGCCGCCGGTGCCGGGCTATCCCGCGTTCGCGACCGGGGGCCCGGCGTCGTGACCGCCGGGGGCGACGAGGCTCCCCCCGCCCGACCGGCCGGGGGCGTCGAGGAGATCGTCGACGGGGACGTGACCTGGCGCTTCGACCGGGCCTTCCTGACGTCGCGCTGGTCGTGCATCTGGGGGCGTGGCTGCCTCGGCATCGAGCCCGAGCCCGACCCCGACGGGGGCCGGGGCTGCTGCTCGCTCGGTGCCGGGCTCGACGAGGACGAGGGGCCTCTGGTCAGCGCGCTCGCCGCGACGCTGCCCGCCGAGGGGTTCGAGCACCACGCCGAGGCGGCGGCGGGCGGCGTGTTCGCCGACGAGCGGCGGCGGGCCACCCGGGTGATCGGCGGTGCCTGCATCTTCCTGAACCGGCCCGGCTTCCCGGGCGGCGCGGGCTGCGCGCTGCACCTGGCGGCGCTCGCCGCGGGTGAGTCGCCGGTCGACTGGAAGCCGTCGGTGTGCTGGCAGCTCCCGCTGCGGGTCGAGTGGGCGCCGGGCGCCGGCGACACCGAGGTCGCCACCGTGCGGGCCTGGTCGCGGGCCGACTGGGGCGGGGCGGGCGAGACGATGGCGTGGTGCTGCACCGAGGGCGACCTCGCCTACGGCGGCGACCGGCCGGTGGTCGAGTCGCTGGGTGAAGAGCTGGCGGCCGTCGCCGGGACGGCGGTGTACGTCGAGCTGCGGCGCCGCCTCGGCTGACGGGCCGGATCCGGGCGCCCTGCTCAGCCCCGCATGCCGGGCCAGGCCTGGGCGAAGGTCCAGCGGTGCCCCTCGGGGTCGGCGGCGGTGTAGGCCCGGTAGCCGTGCTGGTGGATGGGTTCGACGATGGCGGCACCGGCCGCCTCGGCCCGGGCGTGGTGGGCGTCGAGGTCGTCGACGAAGATCATCGGCACGTGGGTGGGGACGACGCGGTCGGGCAGGTCGTCGTCGAGCTTGAGGACGATGACGGCGCAGTTGCCGACCCGGAACTCGATCCACACGAGGCCGCCGTCGTCCTCGGGGATCGGGCCGGCCGGCGCGAACCCGAAGGCGTCGCGGAGCCACCGCCCCGCGGTCGCCGGCTTGGCGTAGTGGACGGCGACGGCCAGGCGGTCGAGCTGGCGGGGCTCGGCGGGGACCGATCCCCGCAGGGCGCACCACTCGCCGAACCAGCCCGGCGTGACGCGCACCCAGGAGGAGCCGCCCCGGTCGGTGCCGCCCTCGGGCCATCGGGCGGTGACGACCACCCGGGTGCCGCCGGCCGACGGGACGAAGGCGACCTCCATGGTCACGTCGTCGAGCGAGCTGTCCCAGGCCAGGCGCTCGCCCGGCTGCCACACCGTGATGCGGCCCAGCTCCAGCTCGCCGTCGGCGTACACCTCCAGCAGCCGGCCGCCCACGCCCGGTTCGCACCGCTTGGCCACGATGCGGCTGGCGTCGTGGTAGTTGATCGGCCCGCGGGCCCACCACAGGTCGAGCTCCTCGGTGAAGACGGTGAAGGCGGTGCGCGGGTCGACCGCGACCTCGACCTCGGACGACAGGGACGGGGCGGTGGTCACGGGCTCGCCTCCTGGGCGCGGTGTTCGACGTGGTGCTTGAAGGCGGCGAGCTGGTGGTCCCACTCGGCCTGGAGCTGGTCGACCCAGGCCCGCAGGGCCACGACCGACTGGGGGCGCAGCCGGAACATCCGGATGCGGGCGTCGTCGCGCCCCCGCTCGTCGGCGACGAGGCCGGCCTCGAGCAGCACCCGCAGGTGCCGGCTCATCGTCGGCGCCGACGTCCCGGTGTCCGACGCCAGCTCGCCCGCCCGGCGCGGGCGGGTGCCCAGCAGGTGGACGATCTGCCGGCGGGTCGGGTCGGCGAGCGCCGCGAACACGGGCCCGATGTCGGCCTGGTCTGCCACCGGATCGCTCACCTGGCCACGCACCGTTGGCCACTGACCGGGCTGCTGACTGGGCCGCTCACCACGGGACAATAGTTGTCAGAGTACGAAACTATTGTCAACCCTCGGCAAGGGCCAGCGTGGCGATGCCGAAGGGGAGCAGCTCCACCGTCTCCTCGAACGGGGCCAGGGGCCGGCCCCGGAGGTCGACGCACCACCCCCTGCGGCCCGCGACCCGCACCTCCGCCGGCGCGTCCGTGGGGTTGAACACCCGGACCACCACCCCGTCGCCCTCCCGGACGACGGCCGCGACCTCGGCGCCGGTGACCGTCAGGCCCGACCCGACCGCCGGCAGGTCGCGCCCGGCCTCCCGGCCCGGGACCGCCGTCGCCCCCCGGCTGGCGCCGTCACCGCCGGCCGTCCGCAGCGGCACCAGCACCTCGTCGGCGAGCGCGTAGGGGTCGACGTCGTCGCCCACCGCCACCGCGTAGCGCAGCGTCAGGCGCCGCTGGAGCTGCGCGCCCTCCGCCGGCACCAGCGGGCCGGCGGGCAGCGGCCGGGTCGGCATCGGGACCTGCGACAACATCCCGGTGGCCCGCAGGAGCGTCAGCGCCAGCTCGTGGGCGGCACCCCCGGTGAGGCCCACCAGCTCGTACTCGGCCACGCCGTCGTGCACCACGGTCAGCCCGCCGGCCTGGACGAAGCGCTGTGCCGGCCAGGTGGCGAGCGGCGCCTCGGTGCGGCCGCCCTCGGCCTCCAGCCCCCGCTCGACCGGACCGAAGGCGCACTCGGCCCGGGAGCCCGTCGCCGGGGAGGGGAGCGGGAAGTGGGCGCGCAGCCGGTGGTCGCGGCTGCGGTTGTCGACGGCGACCTCGACCCGGGCGGCGCGGTCGCCCGCCCGCAGCTCGACCAGCGTGCGGACCTCGTGCGGCACCTCGCCGGTCCGCCGGTCGAGGCCCTGGCGGCGGGCCGGCCACCGGTAGCGGGCCACGATCAGCACCCGCGCCCGCACCGGGCCGCGCTCCAGCACTCGCACCTCCACGCCGTCGGGCGTGTCCACCAGCGTGTCGGCCGCCGGCGGGCACCAGTTGTAGGTGTCGCCGCAGTCGCCGCCGTCGACGAGGCGACCCAGCCCGCCGTGCCCGTCGAGCGAGAAGGTGCCGTCGGTCGGGTCGATCGCGACCGTCACCCGCCCGTTGGCCAGCACCGGTCCGGGGCCGCCGTCGGACACGGTGACCGGCGTTGTGGCCGGCGCAGCCTCGGGCCGCCAGCCCCGCCACCCGAAGCCGGGGACCTCGGCGACGGGGGCGAGCACGGTGACCTCGGCCGGCTGCCGGACCCGGATCCGCAGGTGGCCGGTGTCGTGCAGGCCGGCGAGCGCGGCCCGGACCTCCGCAGTCACCATCTGGGCGGCGCCCTCCCGGCGGCCGGACAGCAGCACGGTGCCGTCCTCGGCCTCCAGCCAGAAGGCGGTGATCCCCGGCAGCCAGTCGAGCTCCTCGACCGCCGGGAGCACGATCGCCGGCGGTCCCTGGTGGAGCACGGCCTCGGCCGCCCGGGCGCGGACGAGCTGGGTGCCGGCCGGGGCCTCGCTGCCGGCGAGGGTCAGCTCGACGATGCCGCCCCGGCGGCGGGCGGTCGGGTTCACGACGACGGGCCCGTCGTGGTCGACCCGGGCCGCCAGCGCCGCGGCCGCCCGGTCGGCCAGGCCCACGCCGATGTCGGCCGCCTCGGCGTAGCGGTGCAGCACGGCGTCGCACACCTCGTCGATGGAGCAGGCGCACACCGAGTCGTGGGCCGAGTTCAGGATGACGCCCCGCCAGGCGACCTCCAGCAGGGCGCCCGGCCAGCGGGCCGGCGGCAGGAACAGGGCCGACAGCGGCTCCGCCCCCTGCAGGAGCGCCCGTTCCGCCCGGGCCGACGCCTGCCGGACGTCGACGCGGTTGGACACCACGCCCATCAGCAGGTTGGCCCGCGCCCCCGACCGCAGCTCGCCACGCCAGGTGGGCAGGCCCCCGGTGGGGGCGGCGTCGAGGTGCTCGGCCAGCGACACGATCCGCAGGTCGAGGTCGTCCTGGAGGTCGTTGGCCTCGGCCACCACCCGGCCCAGCCAGGGCTGGGGCATCTGGTGGTCGGTGCCGTTCATCCACAGCACCGGGCCGACCACGACGTCGCGCCACAGGTCGGCGAAGCCGGTCACCGCGGCCACGAAGGCCTTGGCGTCGTCGGGGAGGGCCGAGCCGTTGCCGTAGCCCTGGGGCAGGTACTCGGCCCGCACGGCCGTGCCGTCGGGCGACTGCCACCAGAAGCCGGTCCTGGCCACGGCGGCGGGCACACCCCGCCACACGACGGCGTGCTCGAACCCGAAGCCCGCCAGGATCTGCGGCATCTGGCCCACGTGGCCGAACATGTCGGGCAGGTAGCCCACCGCCATCGCCCCGCCGAACCGGTCGCCCACCCGCATCCCGAGCTGCAGGTTGCGGACCAGGGTCTCGCCTCCGACCAGGAACTCGTCGGGCAGCGTGTACCACGGCCCCACGGCGATGCGCCCGGAGCCGACGAGCCGGCGGAGCCGGTCCTCGGCCGCGGGCCGCACCGCCAGGTAGTCGTCGACCACCGCGAGCTGGCCGTCGAGCAGGAAGCGGGCGTAGGACGGATCGGCGTCCATCCGCGGCAGCAGGTCGTCGAGCAGGTCGACCAGCCGCAGGCGGAAGGTCTGGAACGAGGCGTACCACTCCCGGTCCCAGTGCGTGTGGGGCACGACGTGGACCCGGCGCCGGGCCCCACGACCTGTGCTCCGCCCGCCCGCCGTGTCGTCCGTCGCGTCCATCAGACCCCCTCGTCCTCACCCGGTCCCGGCGTCGCCAGCGGGGTCACGTCCACGCTCGCCGCTACCCGGTCCTCATCCTGGCGGATGACGGGGCCCGCGTGCGCCGTCGCCCTCCGGGGCCGGCCTGCGGCCGGGCGGTCAGGACGATGGCACCGATCGCCAGCAGCACGCCCGCGAGGTTCCACGCCGTCAGGCGGTGGTCGCCGATCGGCGCCACCACGTCGAGCAGCGCGGCCGCGACCATCTGGCCCGTGATCGTGGTGAGCGACACGCGCAGCGCCCCCAGGCGGCCGACGGCCGGGGTCGCCACCAGGACGTAGGCGGCCGCGAGCGCCCCGCCCGCGTAGAGCGCGGGATCGCTCGGCCACGGGTGGACCGGCCCCGCCGTCGAGGCGACGGCGACGCTGGCGACCGATCCCACGGCGAACGAGGCCACCGCGGCGAGCCCGGTGTCGCCGACGGCCCGGCTGAGCCGGGCGTTGAGCGGCTGCTGGCACCCGACGGCGAACCCGCCCGCGACCGCGACCACCACGTAGGGGGCCTGGCCGGCCCCGCGCGCCGCCCCCGAGCTGCTCACCATCACCGCGGCGACGGCGATCGCCGCCCCGGCCACACGGGCGAGCCCGGGGGGCTGCCGGCCGGCCGGGCCGAGGCCGATGGCGTCGGCGAGCAGGCCGGCGGTGGCCATGCCGCCGGCGACGGCGACGCTCACGAGCGATACGCCGAGGCGCGGCGTGGCCACCACGACCGAGCACACGAACACGACGGCGCACAGCCCGCCGGTCCAGTGCCACCAGCGGCGGGTCGCGGGGTGGAGCACCCGCCGCAGGGGGACGCGGCGCACGGCCACCGCCAGGGTGACGACGCCGAGGCCCGTCAGGAAGTTGACGGCGCCCGCCGCCAGCGGCGACCCGAGCCGGACCCCGAGCTCGCCGTTCAGGCGGGCCTGCAGCGCCAGCCCCCCGCCGGCGACGGCCGTGAGGCCGAGGAGGACCGCGTCCGCCGTGCCCGCCCGCGGCCCGGGCGCCGGGCGTCCCGCCGGGATCGTGCCGGCCCGGCGCCGCCCCGGTGGTGTCGGGTGCACCCCGGACGCTGCGGCCATCGACGCATCCTGGTGCACGGGTGGACCCGCGACCCACCGGGTTCACGCGGGCGGCACATCGTCGTGCCGCCGGGTTCACGCCGGGTCGTCGCATCCGCCGCACGTTCCGTGGCGGCCGGTACGGTTTACGGCCGATGCGCCGACTGGTGCCGCTGGTGGTCTGGGGGCTCGTGTCCCTCTCGTGCACCTCGTCGTCCGACGTCGGGGAAGGCACGACCGCCGCCGGTGCAGCGCGGCCGGCGCGGTCCAGCGCACCGGCCACCACCGCGACGACGCTGCCGGCCTCCCCAGCGCCGCCGCGGGGGCAGCTCGTCGTGAGCGCCACCGGCGACGTCAACCTCGACCCCGGCTACATCCCGGCCCTGCGCACCCGGGGCTACGAGCACGCGTGGTCGGGCCTCCAGGGGATCTTCCAGCAGGACGACCTGTCGATCATCAACCTGGAGTGCGCCGTGTCCGACCTCGGCGTCCCCGAGGTGAAGGAGTTCACCTTCCGCTGCGACCCCGCCGCCCTGCCGGCCGCCCGGGCCGCGGGCGTCGACGTGGCCAACATGGGCAACAACCACTCCGGCGACTTCGGCAAGCAGGCACTGGTCGACTCCCGGGCGCGTCTCGAGCAGGCGGGCATCGCCCCGGTCGGGGCGGGGGCCGACGCCGCGACGGCGCACCGGCCCGCCGTGCTGGCGGTCGACGGGTGGACCGTCGCCGTCGTGGGCTTCGGTGGTGTCGTCCCGACGCCGGACTGGCTGGCCACCGACCGGCGACCAGGCATGGCCGACGGCGACACGATCGAGTCGATGGTCGCCGCGGTCCAGGCGGCCGACGCCGTGGCCGACATCGTGGTGGTGTCCATCCACTGGGGCGTCGAGCTCGACACCGAGCCCCGGCAGGAGGACCGGGCGCGGGCCGACGCGCTCATCGCGGCCGGCGCCGACGCGATCTTCGGCCACCACGCCCACCGGCTCCAGCCGCTCGAGGTGGTGCAGGGCGTGCCGGTCGCCTGGGGGCTCGGCAACTTCGTGTGGCCGAACCACTCGGCTGCCGGCTCGCGGACCGCGGTGGCCCAGGTCGTGTTCGCGCCGGACGGCGCCGTGACCGCCTGCCTGCTGCCCGCCGTCATCGAGAGCGCGGGCCACCCGGTGCTCCAGGCGGCCCACGACCCGGCCGCGCCCTGCCCCCCGGTGTGACCTCCTGCGACGTACCGGGTCGGCGCCGTCGTGCCCGGCGCGATCCTCCCGACCCGGTGCACGACGCCCGGGTTGGAGTAGAACACGTTCTGTTCCGTCGGCTGAAGGAGGGACATGGCGCTGCCGGACCATCTGCAGGCGCTCGCCGCCCGGGTGTCGAACGCGGGGCGGTGGGGCGCGGACGACGAGCGGGGCACCCTCAACCTCATCGACACCGCCGCCGTGCAGCGGGGCGTGGCCGCCGCCCGCCAGGGACGGCCCTTCTCGCTCGCCATCCCCTTCGACGAGGACGGGCCCCAGACCGGGGCCATCGCCGGGCGGGAGAACCCGCGGCGCCGCATGCTCACGGTCAACGCCACCTACACCGGCGACCCGTCCGACTTCTGCACCAGCGACGACGCCGTGACCATGGGCGTGCAGGCCGCCACCCACTGGGACGCCCTGGCCCACGTCAGCTACGACGGGCGCCTCTACAACGGCATCGACGCCGCGGCGGTCGACGACACCGGTGCCCGGCGGCTGGGCATCGAGCACTTCGGGCCGGTCGTCACCCGCGGGGTGCTGGCCGACGTGGCCCGGGCCCACGGCGTCGACCACTTCGACGGCGGCTACGCCATCGGCGGCGACGACCTCGACGCCGCGCTCGCCGCCGCCGGCATCACCGTCCAGGCGGGCGACGCCCTGCTGGTCCGCACCGGCCAGATGCACTTCCTGCGCCAGGGCGACCCGGCCCGGTTCGCGCATCCCTCGCCCGGCCTGGCCACGACCGCGCTCGACTGGCTGCACGACCACGCCGTCGCCGCCGTGGCCACCGACACGCTCGTGTTCGAGGTGTGGCCGGGCGAGGACCCCGCCGTGCTGCTGCCGGTGCACATGATCGACCTGGTCGACATGGGCCTGCCCCAGGGCCAGCTCTGGGCCCTCGACGACCTGGCCGCGGACTGCGCCGCCGACGGCCAGCACGACTTCCTGCTGTGCGCGACGCCGCTGCCCCTCACCCGAGCGGTCGGTGGGCCGGTGGCGCCCACCGCGGTCAAGTGAGCCGGGCGAGCCGGGGGAGGAGCGACCGGTGACCGCCGTGATCCCGCCGGGGACCGTGGCCTGGGGCCTCCAGCTCCCGGTCCAGGCCCAGAGCACGATCTTCGCCGAGCCGTGGGAGGCGGGCGCCGGTCCCGACGACCTGGTCGCCGTCGCCGGCGCGGCCGACCGGGCCGGGGCGCTGTACGTCGGCGTGTGCGAGCACGTCGCCATCCCCCGGCCGCTGGACGAGACGATGGGGACGACCTGGTACCACCCGATCGCCACCCTGGGCTACCTGGCTGCGGCCACGTCGTCGGTGCGCCTGCTGAGCCACGTGATCGCCCTGCCCTACCACCACCCCCTCGAGGTGGCCAAGGCGTTCGCCACCCTCGACCGGCTGTCGGGCGGGCGGGCCGTCCTGGGCGTGGGCGCGGGGCACGTCGAGGCGGAGTTCGCGCTGCTGGGCGCTGACTTCGCCGGGCGCGGCCGCTATGTGGAGGCCGCGCTGCCGGCGCTGCGCGCCGCGCTCGACGACGAGTACCCGGCCCTGCCCGGCGGCGCCTGGGGCCTGGACGGTTCGGCGGCGCTGGCGCCCCGGCCGGTCCAGGCGTCGCTGCCCATCTGGGTCGGCGGCTCGACGGCCGTCGCCGTCCGCCGGGCGGCACGGTACGGCGACGGTTGGCTGCCCCAGGGCATCCGGCCGGGCGACCTGCCGGGGGTCGTCGACCGGCTCCGCCGCCTGCGGGCCGAGGCCGGCCGGCCCGAGCAGTTCGACGTCGGCGCCAACCTCGGCTGCTACGTCGGCACCCCGACGTGGGACGTGGGCCGCACCTACGTGGGCGAGCCCGCGGCCCTGGCCGAGGCGTTCCGGCCGTGGGTCGAGGCCGGCGCCAACCAGCTCCAGGTCCGGTTCCGGTCGCGGGACCGGGCCGAGCTGGTCGACCAGATCGAGCGCTTCGGCGCCGAGGTCGCCCCGCTGCTCCAACCCTGACGGCGTTCCGGTGACGGGATCGGTTGGCTCGCAACCGATCCCGTCACCAGAAGGGTGCGTCAGGTGGCCGGCGCCTCGACCGCCGGCTGCGGGACCGCCGGCTGCTCGACCGCCGGCTGCTGGGCGCCGTTGCCCTGGCCGTCGCGGCCGGCCCGCAGCGTGTTCATCAGGACGGACGCCAGGCCGTCGAGGGCGCCGCCCCCGCCGCCCGTGACGAGCACGTCGGGCATGATGTCGATCTTGCCGTCGGCCACCGCCCCGGCCACGGCCACGAGCGCCGTGGCGGCGTCGCCGATGGCGTCGCGCTGGGCCTCGTACCCGGCGGCCTTGGCCAGCCCCAGGGCCTCGGTGGCGCGGGCCTCGGCCAGGCCGATGGCCTGCGTCCGGTCGGCCTCGGCCTGGCCGGTGAGCCGCACGTAGGCGGCCTCGCCGTTGGCCTCCGCCTCCCGCGCCCGGGCCTGGTTGGAGCTGATGTCGACCGAGACCTGTGCCGCGGCCAGCTCGGCCTGCATGTTGGCCGTGCCCCGCGCCTTCTCGACCTCGACCCGGGCGGTCTCGGCCCGCTCCTGCTCGACGTAGGTGGTACGCTCCTGGTTGGCGATCTCTCGCCGGGTCAGGACCTCGACCAGCGCGTTGGGGAACACGACGTCCTGGATGTAGACGCCTCGGGTCTCGACGTCGTAGGCGGCCAGGTACTCGCTCACCGCCGCGAACGCCGACCCCTGCACCTCGCGCCGGGTCTCGATGAACCGCACCGCCTCCAGGTCCTGCAGCGTGTTGCGGAAGTGGTTGCCCACCGCCGACTGCAGCACCTCGTTCACGAGGTTGAGCATGGTGCCGACCATGGAGATGACCTTCGGCGCCTTGGTGTCGGAGACGTGGATCTGCACCTGGAGGTCGATGGTGAAGATGAAGCCCTCGCGGCTCTTGCCCACGATCGGCTCCAGCCGGGCGTCGAGGTCGTGCGCCTGGCTCTGGGCGTTGGCCCAGTTGAGGGTGAGGATGAACGTCGGGACGATCTCGGCCGCGTACACCCGGGGGTTGATCGCGTACTTGCCGGTGCGCAGCGGCTCCTGCCAGATGCCGCGGTGGCCGGGTCGCACGATCGAGCCGAACTTGAACTCGACGCCCGAGGTGTCGAGCGTGGGCAGGCCCACGAAGCCCTTCACCACGGCGACCTCGCCCTGGTTGACCACCAGCATGGGCACGAGCTGCACGCGCACCAGGAACGGGTTGAGCAGGTAGGCGCCGTACAGCAGCGGGTCGTGCTGCAGGCCGATGCGGCCCCCGGCGTCGAGGAACGCCTGGAAGTCCTGGTAGCTGTTGTGCAGCTCGTTCTTCGACCCCATCAGCGTGTCGATGAGCTGGGCGTCGGTGGTCTCGGGGTGGGCCTCGAGCACGGCGATGTCGTCGAAGCCGCCCAGGCGGGAGGCGATGTCGCCCTTGTCGGGGGGCGCGCCTTCGAGGGTGGTGACCAGCCCGACCACGTCGTCGCTGCCCTGGGGGGCGATGATCACGACCTGGAGCTGCTCGGGTGCCAGGCCGAACGACTGCGGGGTGAGCCCCTGGCCGCCGGCGATGGCGGCCAGCTCGGGGGCGACGGGCACGCCGAACACCTCGCGGGAGGTGATGACGATGAACGCCACGGGATGGATCGGCACCAGCGTGCCGGGGGGCAGCACGGGGCGCTGCACGCCCTTCTGACCGCCATCGAGGAAGGTCTCCAGCTCGGCGAAGTCGCCGAAGCTCGGTTGGTAACGGGCGCTCTTGGCGCCGATGGGCAGCGGCGCGCCGACCTGGGCGATGACCACCCCGATCTCGCCGGCCGGGACCTGCACCCAGGGATGGCGGGAGACCGAGGACACCGGCCAGAACCGGAACCGCAGGCCGGGCATCAACAGCTCGGCCTGGTAGCCGCACTCGTGCCGGAAGGCGACGGGGTTGTCGCCCTGCAGCTTCTTGAACCCCAGCTTCTTGGTGACCAGGCCGACCTCGGACGGTCCGATGCGGTGCACCGATTTGAGCACCAGCGCCGCCAACACCAGTGCCGCCGCGGCTGCGCCGACGAATGTCGCGTTCATCCCACTCTCTTCCTGACCCACACCCGTGGATCTAAGTCGGGTTGAGCGTAATCAGACGTCTGGATCCGCTCAACAGGTTTCGCGAGAAGTCGGGCGGGTATCCTGGCGACGTGGCCGCCCACCTCCACGCCCTCGACGACGGCTGGCACGAGTGGCGCGACGACGCCGGACCCGAGGGGGCGCCCTCGGTCCGGGTCCGGATCGGCGAGGGTGACGACGGGCGCCTGCACCTCGTCGAGATGCGGATCGGCGGCCCGCTGTCCGCGGAGCTCCTGCGGTCGATCCCGCTGGGTCGCATCGAGGCGGCGGCGAACGCCCAGCTCCACCCGACGGCCGCCCCCGGTGGCGACGCCCCCGCCCCGGCGCCCGCCTCGCTGCCGGCCGACCTGCGGAACAACGGCGTCCGGGGCTACCCGGACGCCTTCTACGGTGCGGTCGCCCTGGCCTACCGCCACCTCGCGGCCGCCACGGCCCGGCCGGTCGCCCAGCTCGCCGCGGCCAACGGCGTGCCCGTCACCACGGCCCAACGCTGGGTCAAGGAGGCGCGGCGGCGGGGCCTGCTCGCCCCGGGCCGACCGGGCAAGGCCGGCTGAGCCCGCCGGGCCACCAGGCTCCTAGCTCACCGTCACCCCGGTCAGGTCGTCGGGGGAGGGCGGGTAGCGCAGGTCGAGGCGTTCGAGGGCCCCGACGATCGTCCGGCAGATGACCAGGTCACGGTGCCACTTCCGGTCGGCCGGCACCACGTACCAGGGGGCATGGGGCGCCGCCGTCTGCCGGATGGCCTCCTCGTAGGCCTCCTGGTACGCGTCCCAGTGCTTGCGCTCCTCCAGATCGGTGAGCCGGAACTTCCAGTGCTTGTCGGGCTCGTCGATGCGGGCCTGCAGGCGCCGGGCCTGCTCCTCCTCGGAGATGTGCAGGAAGAACTTGAGGACCACGGCGCCCTCGTCGGCGAGCATGCGCTCGAAGCCCCGGATGTGCTCGTAGCGGGCCTGCCAGCGCGCCGGCGGCACCAGGTGGTGGACCCGGACGATCAGCACGTCCTCGTAGTGGCTGCGGTCGAAGATGGCGATGTGTCCCGCAGCGGGCGTGTGCGGGTGCACGCGCCACAGGAAGTCGTGGCCCAGCTCCGTGGGGGTCGGAGCCTTGAACGACGCCACGTGGACGCCGGACGGGTCCACGCCCTCGAAGACCTTGCGGATGGCGCCGCCCTTCCCCGAGGTGTCCATGCCCTGGAGGACGACCAGCAGCTTGTGCCGGCCGTCGGCATAGAGCCGCTCCTGCAGCGTCTCGAGCCGGGCCGTGAGGTCTGCGACCTCGGCCCGGGCCGCCGCCTTGCCCTCGACGCCGCTCGTGGCGCCGGGATCGTGGTCGGCCAGGCGGAAGCCCGTACCGTCGGTCACCTCGTGCTGGCGCATGCCCGTTGTCTACTCCCCGGTGCGGCGGCCCGTCCCCGCCGCGGGATCCCTACGCTGGCGGTCATGCGCATCGTGTTCGGCACCGACGAGTCGACCGGTGTCACCGACCACATCAAGGCGGCGCTCGCCGAGCGCGGCCACGACGTCGTGGTGGCGGGGGAGGGTGACCCGTGGCCCGACGTCGGGCGGCGGGTGGGCGAGGCCGTGGCCTCCGGGGAGGCGGACCGGGGCGTCGTGTGCTGCTGGACCGGGACCGGCGTGGCCATGGCGGCCAACAAGGTGCCCGGCGTGCGCGCCGCACTGTGCACCGACGGCGAGACGGCTGCGGGCGCCCGCCGGTGGAACGACGCCAACGTGCTGGCGCTCGGGCTGCGCCTGACCTCCCCGGCGGTGGCCGACGAGATGCTCGATGCGTTCCTGGGGACCGCGCCGGAGCCCGACGAGGCGGCCAACATCGCGAAGCTGGGATGAGCACGCGCCCGGCGCCGTCAACCGAGGGGGCCGATCGACGCCGCGCGGCTAGCGTCCCACGCATGGGCACGGTGACCGTACGTTCGGTGTGGGGCTGCCTGGCGGCTGCGTGCCTGCTCGCCTCGTGCTCGTCCGGGAACGACGACGGTGCGGTCGCCGACGGCGCCGACGCCGGCGCCGGCGCGGCCGACACACCCGCAGCGGTCTACCCGGCCGCCGAGTGGGAGCGGGCCGACGCCGCCGAGGCCGGCTTCGACGAGGCCAAGCTCGACGAGATCGCCGTGGCCGCCGAGCAGGCCGGGTCGAACTGCCTGGTCGTCGTGCACGAGGGCAGGATCGTCGACGAGCACTACTGGCGGGGCACCACCGCGACGTCGACCCAGGAGGTGTTCTCGGCCACCAAGTCGTACGCCAGCACGCTGGTCGGCATCGCCCAGGCCGAGGGCCACCTCAGCGTCGACGACCCGGCCGCGGCGTACATCGACGCGTGGGCCGGCACGCCGTCGGCGGAGGTCACCATCGAGAACCTGCTGTCCAACGACTCGGGGCGGCGCTACGACGCCGCCATCGACTACGGGCAGCTCCCGTTCGCCGCCGACATGGACGCCCTCGCCATCGGCCTCGACCAGCAGGCGCCGCCCGGCACCACGTGGGCGTACAACAACTCCGCCATCCAGACGCTCGACACGGTGATCCGCGAGGCCACCGGCACCGACACCGCCGCCTACGCGGCCGACAAGCTGTTCGCCCCGCTGGGCATGGCGCATTCGACGATGACCAAGGACGCGGCCGGCAACACCAAGGTGTTCATGGGCCTCCAGTCGTCGTGCGAGGACATGGCCCGCTTCGGCTACCTGTTCCTGCGCGACGGCAACTGGGACGGCACCGAGGTCGTGCCCCCCGAGTGGGTCGAGGCCGCCACCGGCGACTCGTCGCAGGACCTCAACTCGGCGTACGGCTACCTGTGGTGGCTCAACCGGCCCGGAAGGGTGCTCGATCCCGCCCGGGCCACGACGGCCCAGGCCGGCGGCGACGCCGACGACGCGCAGCTCGTGCCGGGGGCGCCGGACGACATGTACTTCGCCCTGGGCCTCGGCGACCAGATCATCGCGGTCGATCCCGGCTCCGAGACGGTCGTGGTCCGGTTGGGCGGCGTCGACGTGCCCGACGGCGCCGCGCCCTTCGGCGCGCGGGCCATCGCCCGGGTGGTCACCGACGCCTACACCGGCGACCCGGACGGCGCCGGCTAGCTACCTCGACCTGACGGCATGTCCGACGGTGACGTCAGCCGCGCATCCGGGGCCGGTCGACGTCGCGCCGCACCTCCTCGGGGCGGAACGTGGCGTTCAGCACGGCGTCGTCGCCGAGCCGCCGCACCCGGTAGGCGACGCCGGCGCGCTCATCCGGCTGCCCGCTCCGGCGCGGCGGCAGCGCCTCGGCCACCTCGAATCCCTGCGACCACGAGCCGTCGAACCGGTTGCGCACCTCGACGCGCGCGCCGGGGTCGAGGCCGGAAGCGATCCCGGGTTCGGGGACGGCGGGGCGTTGCGGGTCCTGCGGCGGCATTGTGATCTCCCCTGCGCGGTGTGACAGCCATCTTTGCATCTCCGACGGTGGTTGTCTTCGCGCAGATTGTAAAGTTCTCCGCACGATTCGTAGAGTGCCCAGGCCGGGGCGGGGGCGGATTAGCCTCGGCCCCGATGGCCGCCACCGCCCCGACGCTTCGCCGAGCCCTGCGCGGGCGGTCGCCGTCGCTGGCCCACGAGCGGGCGCTGTGGGATGCCGGTCACGAGGTGGTCGTCGGCATGGACGAGGTCGGGCGGGGCGCCTGGGCGGGCCCGCTGACGGTGGCGGCCGCGGTGCTGCCCCGTGACCGGCGGGTCTACAAGGTCCGCGATTCCAAGCAGCTCACCGAGCGCGAGCGCGAGGCCCTCTTCGACAGGATCGCCGGCTGGTGCGCCGCCTGGGGCGTGGGCCACGCGACCCACGAGGAGTGCGACGAGCTGGGCATGAGCGAGGCCCAACGGCTCGCGGCGCGCCGTGCGCTCGACGGGCTCGGGCTGGCGCCCGACCGGGTGCTGCTCGACGGCAAGTGGGACTTCGTCGGTGGCGGCAACGTCGACCGGCTCGTGAAGGGCGACGCCCGCTGCCTCTCCATCGCCGCCGCCTCGATCCTCGCCAAGGTCACCCGCGATCGCATCATGCGGGCAGAGGCGGAGCACTATCCCTGGTGGTGGTTCGACGCCAACAAGGGTTACCCGTGCCCCCGCCACCAGGCGGTGCTCCGTGGCATGGGGCCGTCGGCCATCCACCGCCGGAGCTGGGTCTTCATGGACGGCCTGCCGTGGACCGGCGTGCGCCGCATCGTCCGCCCCGGCGCCCAGGGCGTGCTGTTCCCCGCCTGACAGTGAGACGGGGGTGGGGCCTGCGTCCGGCGGGTCTGACCCTTCGCCTGACCCGGAGGTTGCGGCGCCGGGCCGGCGGGTACTGGGCAGGTGTGCCCGACGCGAGCGACACACCCGGCGAGCCGACACCGGTCGAACGGCTCGACGAGCACCTCGACGAGGTCTCGGCGAAGCCCGAGGCGATGCAGGAGCGCCTGGACGAGCTGGGCGAGGGCATCGAGGCCACCCGGCGGCAGGCCGAGGAGGACGACCTGCTGCCCGACGCCGAGGGCCGGTTCGCGGGCGATCGCGCCTTCGACGAGCTGGGGCTGCCCGAGGGCGACGAGCGGCGCGAGACGCCACTGAACGACGCCGAGTTCGAGTCGGGCTTCTGACCCGCGGGGCGCGGGCCCTACCCTCGACGCATGCGCCGCCGCCCCTTCGCGCTCGCCCTGGTGGGCTGGACCTTCCTGGTCTGGACCACCCGCATCGCCAACATCTGGCGCGACGCCGACCTCGACACCGGTGAGCAGGTCGGTCGCACGGCGCTGGCGGTCAGCTTCACGCTGCTCGCCGCGGCCGTGGTGGTGGCCCTGTGGCGCCGGTCGGCGCGGGCGGCCACGATCACCGTCGGGCTGCTGGCCGGC
>DASSGC010000689.1:0-2455 GCA_035693765.1 Acidimicrobiales bacterium | reverse complement strand
GCTTGCCGGTGCCCGTGCCGGTGCCGATCCCCGACGTGCCGATGCAGGTCGTCCACGAGGACGACGTCGGCCGGGCGCTCGTCCGGTGCATCGTGGGGGCCGGCCCGCCCGGCGCCTACAACATCGCCGGCGACGGCGTCTTCAGCGCCAGGGACGCGGCTCGCGAGCTGGGGATCGTGCCCCTCCCCGTGCCCAGCGGCGTGGTGCGGGCCGCCGCCAGGGCGGTGGCCGCGCTGCCCGCCCTGCCGGTGCTGCCGCCGGCGACGGGGTGGGCCGAGGTGGTGAGCCACCCCGCCATCATGGACACCCGCAAGGCCAAGCGGAAGCTCGGGTGGCGGCCCCGGTACACCGGCCTCGAGGCGCTGAGGGACACCGTCGGCGACCACCGGTCGACCTGACGCTCACCCGGCGATGGCGCTGCCGATGAGCGCCGCCCACTGCTCGAGGTGGCGGTCGGGGAGGAACTCCTCGCTCGCCCGGCGGCGGGCATTGGCGCCGAGCCGCCGGGCGAGCGCGGCGTCGTCGAGCAGCCGGCGGGTCGCGGCGCCGAACGCAGCCAGGTCGCGCGGGTCGTGGACGAGCAGGCCGTGCTCACCGTCGACGATCTGGTCGGCGATGCCGCCGAGGTCGCTGGCGACGATCGGGCGGCTCTTCCACATCGCCTCGGCCACCGTCAGGCCGAAGCCCTCCGCCAGGCTCTTCTGCACCACGACGGCGGCGTGGCGCTGGAGCGCGTTGACGATGGCGGCCGCCTCGTCGGGATCGCGCATCGGCACGCACGCGAGGTGGACCCGGGAGCGGGCCGCCTGCGGTAGCCGTCGCCAGGCCCGCTCGCAGGCGTCGAGGACCCGCCCGCTCTCCGGGTCGTCGGCGACGCCCGACACGGCGGGACCGGCCAGCACCAGGTGGGCGTCGCCTGCGCCGTCCACGTAGTCGGCGAAGCCGTCCATGACCCCCTCCATGTCCTTCAGCCGGTCCCAGCGCGACGCCTGGAGGACCAAGGGGCTGTCACTCGGCGGCGGGGGACCGGTCTGCAGGATGTCGGCGTGCCGGTCGACCCGGCCGGTCGACCCGTCACGGCGGGTGAACGGCGCGGGCGGCGGGTGGTCCACACCGGCCAGCAGGCCGACGTACCGCAGCGCGCGGACGCACTCCTCGTCGGCCATCTCGTAGTTCTTGGCCGAGAACGGATCGATGGAGGGCGCGATGACCTGGAGGCGGCCCGGCGGGACCCACGACGGGGCGAACTCACGCCGCGAGAACACGTAGGCGTCGACCTCGCCGATGTAGGGGCGCAGGAAGTCCCAGGCCTGGTCCACGTGCTCGTTGGGCGTGTCGACGCCCACGTGGCACCGCCAGACGACGATCCCCCCGGCGCGCCGGACGTCGGCGGTCAGGGCGGCCGTCTGCGGGTCGTGGAGGAGCACGACGTCGCCGGGGCGGACGACCGAGACCAGGTCCTGGCCGTTGCTGTGCAGCGTCGTCTCGTAGATGTGGCGCTCGGCGGCGCCGAGCGGACCACCGTCGACGGGGTCGCCGTAGAGGCGGTTGTGCAGGCGCTTGGTGACCTCGAAGAAGGCGGGATTGCCCTCGATGACCAGCCAGCGGGCGTCGACGCCGACGCCGCGGGCGTACGCGAGCAGGGTCTGGAGCATCTCGGCCACGCCGCCGCCGGTCGCCGTGGAGCTCACGCTCAGGACCGCCCGGCCGGCGAGCAGCTCGCGCGTCGCCATCGCGGTCTCGTCGAACCGCGCCGCCCGGTCGCTGCCGATCAGCGCGGTCAGCCGACCGGGCGACCGGGACTCGACCGCCACCTCGTCCAGCTGGGCCATGCCGGTCACGGCTCCGGTCGGCGTCGCATGGTCGCCTCCTCCCGCGGGTCCCGGCGATCCGGTGGGCCCCGCTCGGCTGCTGGAACGACTCTACGAACCACCCTGAGCGCCGCACAGAGCCGAAGGTCACCGGCCGTGCAACCCATCGTCCGCGGGTGGCGCAGGGGGACCTTCGGCCCTGGGCACGGCATGGGTGCCTGGTCGATGCTCGAAGCATGGCGCGTGATCTCCTTCCCTCCAGGCGGGAGCGCAGCAGATGACCTCCTGGCTCCTGACCGACCCGTCGCCGGACGGCGAGGCCGAACCGTTCGTCGCCCGCATCGCGAGCGTCGGGCGCAACCTCCCGGACCGGCACCTCACGACCGACGAGCTGATGAGCTCGACCCGCCACCGGACGCACGTCGACCTCGAACGCCTGACCGGCATCCGCGAGCGCCGGGTGTCGGTCGGCGAGGACGACTCGCTCAGCCTGGCGGTCGGCGCGGCCCGCGATTGCCTGGACCGCGCCGGCGTCTCCGCCGAGGACCTCGACCTGGTGCTGAGCTGCAGCATCACCAAGTACCGGGACGGCCTGGTCCAGTGGCTCGAACCGCCGACCAGCCTGGCCGTCGCCAGAGCCATCG
>DASSGC010000688.1:0-4701 GCA_035693765.1 Acidimicrobiales bacterium | reverse complement strand
CCACGCCAAGATCATGACGGTCGACGGTCTGGTTGCGAACGTTGGCTCGGCCAACCTCAACGCGCGCTCGACCGAGCTCGACGAGGAGATCAACCTCGTCGCGTTCGAGGCCGAGATGGTTCGAACGCTCGACGCGCAGTTCGACGAGGACCTCGACCGGAGCGAGCCGATCGTGGCGGATCGATGGGCTGACCGATCCGTGGCCCAGCGCGTGTCCGAGCGCGTCGGGGGCCTGCTCCGACACCAGATGTGACCGCTGCCGATCGGCCGCTCCGGAGCGCTCGGGGCACGGCGCAGGACCTCGACCAGGACCGACCGGATCTGCTCGTGGGCGCCTTGGTGGCAGCCGGCACCAGGTGTTCGCGATCGATGCCGCGGATCTGCCTGACCGGATGTCGACCCAGCCGCTGCATTCCTCGCCGATGGGCTATATCTGTCTGAGGCGTCCGCCTCGTCGACACCGGACGCCGGGAAGGAGAAGCCATGCGGAAACGGATACTCGGCGTGTGCCTGGCGCTCGTGACGCTGACTGCCCTCGCGGCGTCAGCGCCTGCCGCTGCCTCGGAGAAGAAGCCGTTCACGCTCAACGTCGTGCACGGGATCCCCGGCGTGGTCGTCGACGTCTGCGTCGATGGCGCGAAGGCGATCACCAACTTCGAGCCCGGCGACGTCGTCGAGGGTGTCGTGTTGCCGGAAGGCACGTACCGGTTCGACGTCACGCCGGCCGGGCAGCCGTGCAGCGCCGCGATCCTCACCACCACGGCCGACCTGGAGGGTGGTCGCTTCAAGAACTACACGGTCGTGGCCAACCTCGACGACGAGGGCAACCCGAACCTGCTCCTGTTCCGGAACCCGATGCGGAAGACGGAGGAGGGGTTGGCTCGCCTCGTCGTGCGGCACACGGCGGACGCTCCGGCGGTGACCGTCTGGGCGGACGGGTCGCGCCTCAACCGGGGTCGTCAGTTCGTGTGGGGCGAGTCACGTCGCTACAACGTCCCGGCAGGGGACTACGAGGTGTTCGTGTCCGTGGCCGGCGAGACCGACCCCGTGATCGGGCCGGTCTCACTCACGCTGATGGCCGGACACACCTACACGGTCTATGCGTGGGGCAACGGCGATGCCGGCTACGACCTGGCCGTGATCGCGTTCGAGGTCGGAGAGCTCGAGTAACTGAGTCAACATCCGATCGCCTGGGGGCGGCGGCATCTCGGCCGCCGCCCCCTCGGCACTCCAGCCAGGGCAGGGTGCGACCCGTGACCCCCGAACGCGATGCCGGGCCGAAGGCGCTACCGTCTGAACATGGAAGGCGGCAGGACCCCGGGATGGGGAGCCGCGGCGCGAGACCTCATGCGTTGGGCCCTTGCTTCGCTCATGCTCGTTGCGGGCATCGGGCACCTCGTCGCCACCGATGAGTTCCTCGGGCAGACGCCGACGTGGCTCCCGCAGCGCTCGCTGATCGTCGTGGTGAGCGGACTCGTCGAGATCGGGTTCGCGTTCGCACTGATCTTGCTCCCGAACCTCCGGCGTCAGGTCGGCTGGGCCCTCGCGGCCTTCTTCGTCCTCGTGTTCCCCGGCAACCTGTACCAGGCGGTCGCCGGGACCAGCAGCTTCGCCCTCGACACGCCGGTCGAGCGATGGGTGCGGCTGCTGTTCCAGCCGGTTCTGGTGGTCTGGGCGTTGTGGGTCACGCACGCGTGGCCCCGCGGCGCGAGGGAGACCGGCGACCTCCCGACGTGAGCGCACCTTCCGGTCCCGGGTGACTCGTCGTCCGACGCACGGGCCATTAGGGTGACGGGCAGTGGACACCGACGAAGAGCGGATCGCGCTGTTCCTCGACTACGAGAACCTGGCCATCGGGGCGCGCGACGCGCTCGGCGGCCTGACCTTCGACCTCAAGCCCGTGCTCGACGCGCTCGCGGAGCGCGGGCGCGTGATCGCCCGCAAGGCCTACGCGGACTGGTCCTCGTTCGATGAGGACCGGCGCATGCTCACGCGTGGACACGTCGAGCTCGTTGAGATCCCCCAGCGGATGGGGACGTCGCGGAAGAACGCCGCCGACATCAAGCTGGCCGTCGACGCGCTCGAGATGGCGTTCGAGCGTGACTACGTCACCACGTTCGTGATCTGCACGGGAGACAGCGACCTCACCCCGCTCGTTCACAAGCTCCGTGAGCTGAACAAGCGCGTCATCGGTGTGGGGATCAAGGACTCGACCTCGGCGCTGCTACCGCCCGCGTGCGACGAGTTCCTCTTCTACGACACGCTCGAAGGGGTGGACGTCCCTGCCGGCGCCGGCCGCCGACGTGGCGGCGGGCGCGGCGGGCGATCGACGAAGAAGAAGGGCACGGCGTCCGGGGCGACCGAGGATGTCGAACCCGTCGCGGAGCAGCCACCCGCCGACCTCGACGAGCTCGTGGTCCGGGTCGTGCAGACGGTCGCCGGTCTACAGCGATCGTCGAGCGGCAACGTGCTTGCCTCGTCGGTGAAGCGCGCGCTGCTCCGCAAGGATCCCACGTTCAGCGAGGCCGAGTACGGCTTCCGCGCGTTCGGTGAGCTGCTCGATCACCTGGCCGAGCGCAACGTGATCGAGCTGAGCGAGGGATCGGCCAAGGGCGACCCCGAGGTCTCCCTGCCTGCTCACGGGGGCGAGACCGCGGCCTTCGCGCTGCTCGCGTCGGTCATCGCCGAGATGCAGGGCAAGGGCACGGTCGCCAACCTGTCAGGCCTCAAGAACCAGGTGAGGAAGATCCAACCCGGCTTCAGCGAGAAGGCGTTCGGGTACGGTGGCTTCCTGCAGTTCGCGAAGGCCGCAGCCACCCAGGGCGTGATCACCTTGGAGTGGGATCCCGAGGATGGAGACTACGTGTTGGGGGTCCCCACAGCCTGAGCGACGCCGCCGGCGACCCCCGTCAGCGGCGGAGATCCTTGTCCTTGAACAGGTGCCGGCAGTCGGTGCACTGCATGTTCACGCGAGCGCCCGGACCCGCGTGAGCGAACGGTTGGGTGCGCTTGGACCCGCATGCGGGGCAGCGCGGACGTGGCCGTTGACCGCGGTGGTCCGGGTCGCCGGTTCCGTTCACGTCTCCGTTGCCCATGCGCGCTCCATCCGTCGGCCGCCGTCATCATCATGGCAGGTCGATGCTCGTGCCCGTCGCGGCCGGCTCGGGCACGTGGCAGCGGCGGCGACGCCCACACCGAGTACCCTGTAGGGGTGAGGGACATCTTCCGCACGGCGATGGGCAAGACCATCCGTGTGGACGAGACCGATGACGGGGCGCTCACCGTCGAGGTGTTGCGGGACGGCACCTGGATGCGCGCACCGCTCGGGATGATCGGCCTCAGGCTGTCCCCGAAGACCCGCCGGCTCACGGCGAGGGAGATCGACGGCCTCCCCGCCTGAGCGGATCGGACCTCATCAACGAGGACGACCGCGGCTGCAGCTGCCGGGTCAGTACGTGACCGCGAGCGCGGCCCATCTGACCATGGCCAGCCGCATGGTCCGCAGGTCGGTGGACCGAGGATCGCTCGCTGGCGTGTTCGTGGTTCTCGGATAGAGGGGCGGTTCCGTGCACGAGATCGACCGGGAAGTGAAGCGGGTGCTTCGGTTGGCGAGGGGCGAGCGGCGGGCCCATCTGGCCAATATGATGTCCGTGGCCATCGTGCACCTCGCTGCCCTGCAACGGGCAGGGGTCGATCCGAATGGCCTCCTGGGCGTTCTGAAGGAAGGTCTCGTGGAACAGTTCCCCGAGTGGGAGGGATATCTGCTCGACGCCAAACGCCTCATCGATCGGATCGAAGCGTGACAGAACCGCGATGGCGGCCCATCCGGCCGTACACGACGATCGCTCGTCGAGCGCGCCGGAGGCCGTCTCGCTACATCCCCTGAGGGGGACGCCGACTGCGGGTCGCGTTCTCCAACAGGCTGAAGGCCTCCGCGAGCTCCTTCACCGCCGAGGCCGCCGGCGTCGCCTCGTCCAACACCTTCACCATACGGTCCAGGATCGCGTCTTCTGCGGCCTTCAGCTTCCCGTCGTCGTAGTTCCCCATCTGATCCACCACCTCGTCAGGACCGGCCGAACGCCCGCCGTATCACGGATCGGACCCAGCCCACGCGGCTCACCGCCGTCTCGGCATGGGTCGCCGCCTCGTCGAGAGCCTCGGCGACGGCCGGGTCGTCGGTCCGCTCGGCCGCTCGCTCGATCGCGTCGGCCGTCTCCTCGGTGGCCGCCATCGCCGCGTCTGCTCCGACGGCTACCACGTCCGGGTCGTCGTTCGCCACATGCCCCCCAACCATCGAACCCCTGGCCGGATGCGCCAGGTGAGCATCATGTCACGGTTCTCGCCCGACCGAGATCGCAGGGATGTCCCGGGGGCAGCCGTCCCAGCGCTCTACACCGGGCTAGGTGCCGGCCATCTCCGACCCAAGCCGGCTTCGATCCGACGGAACATCGCTCGGACTGCCCCGCTTCTTCAGCGTTGAGGAGACCGCGTTCGATGCTTCGATCCTGCTGGTTGCCCGCGACCGCAACACCGGGACCTGTGTCGTCCTTCGGAACGCGACGCCGGCGGTGGAGGGGAAAGGACAGATGTGCAAAAGGGGTCGTCGACGGGTACAGGATCCCCGAGAAGGACGGATGGCTCGACTTGCGACGACGGTGGGAGATCCCCCTAGATAGCGGTGCCCCCGGCGCGGCTCGCCGT
>DASSGC010000687.1:0-11459 GCA_035693765.1 Acidimicrobiales bacterium | reverse complement strand
CTGCACATGGCCCCGGCGAACATGATGTGGGCGCCGGGCACGACCGCCACCAGGTTCTCGGACATCTGGCCGCCGGTGGTGAGCACCGCCAGCGCGTCCGTGAGCTGCACGTCCGACGCCACCACGTGGCTCACCGGCCGGGTGACCACCGCGTCGAGCTCGTCGGCGTCGTCGGGGAACAGCGCCCGCCAGCTCTCGACGTTGGGCGGCTGGTCGAGGTGCACGCTCGCCTGGCGGCTGCCGTAGACGGCCGCCAGCGCGAACCGGCCGGTGCCACCCGCCTGCTCCACCCCGCTGCCGGTGAGCACGGCCCGGCGCACCGGTAGCCCGAGGGCCTCGACGGCGGCTGCGAACGGCTCGAACTGCGCGGGGGTCATGAGGGTGTCGATCACCGTCACTCCGTCGGCGTCGACCACCGCGCCGGCGTTGGGCCGGCCCCGTCTCGTCGGCTGGCCGATCCACACGTAGACGCCGGCGTCGAGCGGTTCGAGGGTCACCGACCCCGACCCTAGCGACCCACTCGTCGTGCCTCAGCCCCTGCGTGCGGGTACTGTCTGGCGTGGGCAGGTGACAACTGACAAGGGCGGGACGATGGTGACGAGCGCGTGCGCGCAGCGGTGGTACGGCAGCATCCGGGCGGGAGCGCGCGAGCGCGCCCGCACCGCCGGCGGGTGACCGCGTGGCCCGCCCGGCGCCCGGCGCCGACCGGTCGGTCGCGGTCCTCGATCTCATGGCCACCCATCCCGACGAGCGCTTCACGCTGTCGGAGGTGGCCCGGAGGTGCGGGCTCAACAAGGCGACCGCGCACGCGCTCCTGAGCGCGCTGAGCGACCACGGCATCCTCCTGCGCCACCCGGCGGAGAAGCGCTACTCGCTCGGGCCCCGCCTCGTCGCCATCGGCGAGGCCGCCCGCCGGGGCTACTCGGCGGTCGACTTCGTGCAGGGCGTCCTCGACCGCCTGGCCGCCGACACGGGTCTCCCCGCCCAGGGCTGGCGGATCGAGGGCGACTCGCTGGTGTCGACCGGCCAGGCGGGGACTGCCCGGGCCCGCAACGGCGCCGCCCTGCGGCTGCCGCTGTCCCCGCCCCTCGGCGCGGTGTTCATGGCCTGGTCGGACGGGCCCACGACCCAGGCGTGGCTGGCCCGGGCGGCGGCCGCCGAGGCGGTCCAGCCCGCGGTCGACGCGCTGCCGGCCATCCGCGCCCGGGGCTTCGGCGTCACGCTGGCCTCGCCGGAGTGGTCGACGCTGGTCCTGCCCCGGCCCTCCGCTCCGCCGGCCGCCGACGCGTCGCAGCGTGCGCTGCTGCTGGCCGTCGCCCGGCAGGCCCTCCTGCCGGCCGCCCTCGACGGGCCGGCCGTCTACCGGCCCGCCGAGGTCGCCGCCCCCGTGTTCGGGTCGGGCGGCCGTGTCGACCTCGTGGTGTCGGTGGCGACGCCGGAGGGCGAGGGCATGACCGGGTCGCAGCTCGCGGACCTGGGCCGCATGGTGGTGGCGGCGGCCGACGCGCTGACCGCCTCGGTGCGGGGGCACCGCCCGCCCGCCGATCCGGCGTCGTGACGCCCGCACCGCGCGGCGGCCGGGCGTCGTGACGCCCGCACCGCGCGGCGGCCCGGGAGCCCCTCGACCGGGGCCGCCACCGTCGCCCCCAACCTGACGCCCGCGCCACCTTTCGTCCCTGGTCACCGGGGCCTACCGTTTTTCCCATGTCCGACTACTCGGCGCCCCTGGCCGACATGCGCTTCGTCCTCGAGAACATCGTCGACCTGCCCGCGCTCGCGACCCTTCCCGGCTTCGAACACGCCGATCCCGAGACGGTGTACGGCGTGCTGGAGGAGTCGGGCCGGTTCTTCGCCCAGGAGTTCGCCCCGCTCAACCGGGTCGGCGACGTGCAGCACAGCCGGCGCAACGACGACGGCTCGGTGACGACGCCCGACGGGTTCGCCCGGGCCTACGGGCGCTACGTGCAGGCCGGCTGGGCGGGCGTGCCGTTCCCGGCCGAGTACGGCGGCGGCGGGTTCCCGTGGCTGGTCGCCATCGCCATGCAGGAGATGCTGACCTCCGCCAACATGGGCTTCTCGCTCTGCCCCCTGCTGACCCAGGGCGCGATCGACATGCTGCTGCACTACGGCTCGGAGGAGCAGCGCGAGGTCTACCTCCCGAAGATGGTGACCGGGGAGTGGACCGGGACCATGAACCTGACCGAGCCCCAGGCGGGGTCGGACGTCGGCGCCCTCACCACCCGGGCGGTGCCCGCGGACGACGGCACGTGGCGCATCACGGGGCAGAAGATCTTCATCACCTACGGCGAGCACGACCTGGCCGGCAACATCGTCCACCTGGTGCTGGCCCGGGTGCCGGACGCGCCCCCCGGCACCAAGGGGATCTCCTGCTTCATCGTCCCCAAGTTCCTGGTGGACGAGGACGGATCGCCGGGCGAGCGCAACGCCGTCGAGTGCGTCTCGATCGAGCACAAGATGGGCATCAACGCCAGCCCGACCTGTGTCATGGCCTACGACGGCGCCGTCGGCTACCTCATCGGCGAGGCCAACGAGGGCATGCGCTACATGTTCAAGATGATGAACAACGCCCGCCTGTCGGTCGGCGTGTCGGGCCTGTCGGTCGCGGAGCGGGCCTACCAGCAGGCGGTCGCGTACGCCACCGAGCGACGCCAGGGCCGGGCCCCGGGCGCGCCCGCGGGGGAGACGTCGCCGATCGTCGACCATCCCGACGTGCGCCGCATGCTGCTCACCATGCGGGCGCACATCGAGGCGCTGCGGTGCCTGGCGTACCTCAACGCCGAGAGCATCGACCTGGCGGCGCACCACCCGGACGCGGACGTGCGGGCCGCGCGGCAGGAGCTGGCCGACCTGCTGACGCCGATCACCAAGGGGTGGGGGACCGACCTCGGCATCGAGCTGACCTCGCTGGCGGTCCAGGTCCACGGCGGCATGGGCTACATCGAGGAGACCGGCGTGGCCCAGCACTACCGCGACGTCCGCATCGCCGCCATCTACGAGGGCACCAACGGCATCCAGGCCATCGACATGGTGAGCCGCAAGCTGCCGATGCGGGGCGGTGCGGTCATGGCCGGCCACCTCGCGGGCATCGAGGCCACCGCGGCCGAGCTGGTCGGCTCGGACGCCGGCGACGGCGCCCTGGCCGACATCGGCAAGCACCTGGCCGACGCCCACGCCGCGCTGAAGGGCACGACCGACTGGCTGCTCGCCAACGGGGCGAGCGACGTCACCACGTCCCTGGCCGGGGCGACTCCCTACCTCCGGATGTGCGGGGTCGTGACCGGCGGCTGGTTGCTGGCCCGCGCCGCGCTGGCCGCGCAGCGGCTGCTCGACGCGGGCGAGGGCGACGCCGAGTTCCTCCGGCAGAAGGTGGTCACGGCCCGGTTCTACGCCGCCCAGGTGCTCCCGCAGGCGGCCGGCCTCGCCCCGGCCGTGACGGCCGGGCCGGCGGACCTGCTGGCCGCCGCGTTCTGATCCGGGGCCGCCCGACCACACGGACCAGGCGGTCGAGGCGCGGTCCGAACCGAGGAGCCGCGCGGACAGGTCACGTCGCTGCCGGTCACCGTGCTGCATCGCCGGTCGGCCGAGCTGTCGAGCTGGTGCTCCCGCTCCAGATCGCCACGCGTAGCCCTGGCGAGCGCCCTGTCCGCTCGCCTCCACTATGCTCGGCGGCGATCCTGCAGGCCTCGCCGCACCTGCGGGCGACCTCGGCCCCATGCGCGGGCCTGGACCAGCGGGGGTGGCGTCATGACAGGAACACCGATCGGCGGGCGAGCGCGCGCGGGCGCCGCCCGATGACCGCGCTCCCCGCAGCGCCGCCCCCCGTCCGGCCGCCGGGCCCGCCGCCGCCGACTGGCCGCGCCCCGCTCGTGGTCGGCGCGCTGGCGGCCGTCCTGGCGGTGGGGCTCCTCGTCGTGTCGGCGGTGGCAGGCGTCGCCGCGTCGGGCGCGGCGGACGACGTCGACCAGGCCCGCGCGGACGCGGCGCTCGTCGCCGCCGCCCTGTCGACCGACGTGATCGACGCCCTCGGCGACGAGGGGGCGAGCGCCGCCGCCGCCCTGCTGGGCTTCGCCGATGCGATCGAGCTCGACCAGCCGTCGTTCGCGGCCGCCGCCGCCGCGACCGACGCGGCGGTCGCCGATCTGCGGCGTCGCGCCCGCGGTGCCGGCGCGGCCGCCGACCCACTCGTCGCCGCGCTCGATGCGCTCGAGCCGCAGCTCACCCCGCTGCGTGGCTCGGTGGCGGCGGTCGGCGCCGACGGCAGGCTGGATCACCTGGCCGAGGCCGACGCCTACCGTGACGGCGTCGACCTACTCGTCGACGGGCTCTTCGCTGCGGCGACACAGGTCGCTGCGGGCATCGGCGACCCCGAGGTGGGGGAGGGCGTGACGCTGGCCCGCCACGCCCAGCGGCTGACGGGCAAGGCGCCCGCGGTGGCGAGGGCCGTGCTGCTGGCCAGCCTCGATGGCGGCGTGAACGATCCCGAGGAGATCGCCGGCCTGGCGGAGGATCTCGCCGACATCCAGGCGACCCGCGCCACGATCGACGAGCTGGCCTCCGGGTTCTACCGCACCGCCGCCGACGAGCTGCTGGCCGGTGAGGACGTCGACGCCTTCGTACCCCAGGTCGAAGAGGTCCTGCGGTCGGGCACCGCCGACCTGTCGACGGGCGCGGTCACCGCGTTCCACGACGCCTACGCCACGTTCGAGCAGCGGGTCGCGGATCACGCCCGCGCCCGCGCCGACCAGGTGGTGGACGACGCCGAGCGGCGGGCCGGACGCGCCACCACGGTGGCGGCCGTCGCCGGCGGCACCGGGCTCGTCCTGGGCGTCGCCGCGGCCATCATCCTGATCCGCGCCGTCCGCCGGCCGCGCCCGCGGGACGCCTGACCGCTGCGGTCAGCCGGCGGCGCCCTCGGCCAGCACCCGGGCCGACAGCGCCGCCCACAGCGGCGGCGCCCAGCCGCCGAACTCGCGGTCGGTGAGCACCACGCAGGCCAGCCCCGCGTCGGGATCGACCCACAGGAACGTGCCCGACCCGCCGAAGTGGCCGAAGGTGCGGGGTGACCCGCCGGGCGCGGTCCAGTGGGGCGCCTTGTCGCCCTTGAGCTCGAACCCCAGCCCCCACGGGTTGGGGTCGAAGGTGCCGATGTCGGGCAGCACGCCGGCCAGCCCCGGGAACTGCTCGCTGGTGGCCTCGGCCAGCGTCCCGGGCGTGATCAGGGTGGGGGCCAGCAGCTCGCGGGCGAAGACCGCGAGGTCGTCGACGGTCGACCACCCGTCCTTGGCCACCGACCCCCGCAGCTCGGTGGCGGCCATGCCGAGGGGCTGGGTGACCGCCTCGGCCAGGTACCCGGCCGCCGACATCCCCGAGGCGTCGGCCAGCGCCCGGCCGGCCAGCTCGAACCCCGTGTTGGAGTAGATGCGCCGCCGGCCGGGCGGGGCGATCGGGGTCGCGCCGGTGAACGGCAGCCCCGACGCGTGGGCCAGCAGGTGGCGCACGGTGGCGCCGGGCGGGCCGGCCGGCGCGTCCAGGTCGAGCGTGCCCTCCTCGACCGCCACCAGGCAGGCGTAGGCGACGAGCAGCTTGGTCACCGAGGCGATGCGGGTCGACCACCCGGTCGGCCCCGCCGCCGAGCGCACGCCGCCGGCATCGACGACGGCGCCCGCCGCCGTGGGGACGGGCCAGCCGGCCAGGGCGTCGAGGGCGCGCACGCCCCGACGCTACCGGCGCGCCGTCGCCGGCCTGTGCCCGCCGACCGGTGCGGCGCCGGAGGCGTGTCGTCCCCGGGCCTGCGGTCGCCGCACCGGGCCCGCCGCGGTGCGCCCGCGTCCGTGGCGGCGACTCCGGGCCGTCGCGGACGGGGCACTAGCATGCGACGACGTGCAGACGGTCTCCGATGTCGAGAACGCGGACGCCCTGGTTCGCCGCAACTTCGCGTTCATCGACCTGTGCGGGTTCACGTCGCTGACCGACGAGCACGGCGTCGGTGAGGCCGTCGCCGCACTGTCGACCTTCCGCGCCGTCGTGCGTGAGCGCGCCGGCTGGCGGGGCGTGCGCGTGGCCAAGTGGCTCGGCGACGGCGCCATGCTCGTCGCCACCGAGCCGCGGCCGCTGCTCGACGCCGTCCTGCGCATGGAGCAGGCGCTCGACATGCGGGGCTGCGCCCTGCCACTGCGGGGCGGGGTCGCGGCCGGGCGCGTGATCCTGTTCGAGGGCGACGACTACATCGGCCGTCCCGTCAACCTGGCGGCACGGCTCTGCGACGAGGCCGAGCCGCACCAGATCCTGGTCACGGCCTCGCTGTTCGACGCCGCCGGTGACGGGCTCGCCCACCACAGGCTCGGCCCGATCGCCATCCGCGGGTTCTCGCGCCCCATCTCGGTCGTCGACATGAGCGAGGGCGGCGACCACCCGCCGGCGCCGGTCCCGGCGGTCGAGCAGCCGACCGACGCCCGCTGACGCGGTCGGCCGCTCTCGCCACGCACGCGGGGCGTCTGGCAGGCTGACGGCGGGGAACGTCACTGGGGGGAGGGGTCGATGGCGCGGGTCGTCGACGACGACAGGGAGAACGCGCCGGGCCCGGCCCGGCCCGGGGACGAGGGCAGCGGGCCGGGCGGGCGCGCGACCGCCGGCGTGCCCGACCACACCGCGCCCGACGACCCCGAGCCGCCCCGGGCCGAGCTGACCTACCGGCCGGCCCTCGACGGCCTGCGGGCGGTCGCCGTGCTGGCGGTCATGGTCCACCACGCCGCCGTCCGCGTCCCGTGGATCGAGGGGGCGTTCGTTCCCGGCGGGTTCCTCGGCGTCGACGTGTTCTTCGTCGTGTCGGGGTTCCTCATCACGTCGCTGCTGCTGGTGGAGCTGCGCCGCGACGGGCGCGTCGACCTGCGGGCGTTCTGGACGCGGCGGGCCCGCCGCCTGCTGCCCGCGGTCGGCGTCTCGATCGTGGCCACGGCGCTGATCGTGGGCCTGGCCGACCTGCGGCTCGACGCGATCTCCGCCCGGGGCGACGCCCTGGCCTCGCTGGCCTACGTCGCCAACTGGCGGTTCGTCCTCACCGACCAGTCGTACTTCGACTCCTTCGGCCTGCCGTCCCCCTATCGGCACCTCTGGTCGCTCAGCGTCGAGGAGCAGTGGTACCTGCTGTTCCCCCCGCTGATCGCCCTGCTGGGCGGGATCGTGCTGCGCCGGCCCCGGGCGTTCCTGGTGGGCCTGGCGGTGGCGGCCGGCGCGTCGGCGGTGTGGATGGCCGTGCTCCACGAGCCCGGCGACGACCCGTCCCGCGCCTACTACGGCACCGACACCCGGGCCCACACCCTGCTCGTGGGCGCCGCACTGGCCGCCGTCATGGTGCTGTTCCCCGGTGCCACCCGGCGGGCCCGGCGCCACCTCCCGGCCCTCTCGGTGGCGGGTGCGGCGGCGCTGCTGCTGGCGTTCCGGACCGTCGAGGGCAAGGACGCGGGCCTCTACGGCGGCGGCTTCCTGCTGGTGGCGCTGGCGTCTGCGGCCACGGTGGCGGGCGTCGCGCTGCCCGGCGCCCGCGGTCCGGTGCACTGGCTCCTCGCCCGGCGGGTCCCCGTGGCCATCGGGCGGATCTCCTACGGCCTGTACCTGTGGCACTGGCCGATCGACGTGTGGCTGACGCCCGACCGGGTCGGCCGCGGCGGCGCGCTGCTCATCGTGCTCCGGTTCGCCGCCGCGTTCGCCGCCGCGGGCCTGTCGTACGTCGTGCTGGAGCGACCGATCCGCCGTCACGGACTGGCCGGGGTCCGGGCCCGGCTGGCCCGGGTGGGCCTGCGCAGCGTCCGGCCCGTCGCCCTCACCCTGGTGGCGGGGGCGGCGGCCGCCGGGCTCGTGACCGTGGCGACCCTCGGCGGCGGCCCCGGCGTGATGCCGGCGAGCCTGGCGGCGTTCAACACGACCTCGACCCGTCCCCGCCCGGTCACCACCACCTCGGTCGCGCCCGACCACCCGCTGCCGGCCGTCAGCCGCCGCCGCGACCTCAGGGTAGTGCTGGGCGGCGATTCGGTGGCCTGGTCCATCGGCTACGGCCTCGGCGTCCGCCACGCCGTCCCCGACGACGTGCTGATCGGCATCGGCGCCGACTGGTCGTGCACGGTCACGCCGGGCGTGGCGGTGGCCGACGGGGTCGAGGAGCACAGCAACTGCGGCAACTGGCGGCGCACCTGGCAGTCGATGGCCCAGCGGATGGACGCGGACGTCGTGGTGGCCATCTGGGGCGCCTGGGAGGTGTACGACCACCAGCGGGGCGACACGCTGCTGCGGGCGGGCACGCCGGAGGCGGCGGCGGCCTACAGCGACGCGCTGCGGGACGGCATCGACGCGACGATCGCGGCCCAGCCCGACGTGCGCTTCGCCTTCGTGACCGTGCCCTGCATGAACGAGCGCGAGGCCGCGCTCGGCGCGGCGAGCACGCCCCGCAACAACCCCGCGCTGCTCGCGTGGGTGAACGAGCTCACCGTGGCGGTGGCCGCCGGCTACGGCGACCGGGCCAAGGTGATCGATCTCGGCCCGCTGCTGTGCCCCGACGGCGAGGTGCTCCAGAAGATCGACGGGGTGACCGTCCGGGACGACGGCGTGCACTTCAGCGCGAAGTTCGCGTCGGTCGTCTGGGACTACGTCGACGACCGCATCCGGCCGTGGCTGGCGGCGCCCGGGGTGAGCGGGCCGGGCTGATCGCGGCGGTGCGGCGGGGACGGTGACGGTGCGCTCGACTGGGGGCCTGGTCCGGCGGCCCTGTAGGATTGATCCGAACCATGCGCACCGACGAACAAGAGACGTTCTCTGCGCTGGGCGTGTCGTCCGATCTGGTGGCCGTGCTCGACAAAGCCGGCCTGACCACTGCGTTCCCCGTCCAGCGTCTCTGCATCCCTGACGCTCTGGCCGGCCGCGACGTGTGCGGCAAGGCCAAGACCGGCTCGGGCAAGACCCTCGCTTTCGGCCTCCCCCTGGTCGAGCGGGTCGCCCCTGCCTCCCCGAGGCGCCCGACCGGGCTCGTCCTCGTCCCCACCCGCGAGCTGGCCGTCCAGGTCACCGACGTGCTCCGCCCGCTGGTGGAGGCCCGCTCGCTGCGGCTCGTGGCCGTCTACGGCGGCGCCCAGATGGGCAAGCAGATCGCCGCCCTCGAAGCCGGCGCCGAGATCGTGGTCGCGACCCCCGGCCGGCTCATCGACCTGATCGACCGCAAGGTCGCCGACCTCGCCGGCGTGGGCCTGGTCGTCCTCGACGAGGCCGACCGCATGGCCGACATGGGCTTCATGCCCCAGGTCGAGTGGGTGCTCCGGCACATCGACGGCAGCCACCAGACGCTGCTGTTCTCGGCCACGCTCGACGGCGGCATCCAGGGCCTGGTCGACCGCTACCAGACCGATCCGGTGTTCCACGAGGTCGGTTCGCCCATCCAGACGGTCGAGAAGATGGCCCACCGCTTCCTGCTGGTCCACGAGATGGACAAGCACCGAGTGGCCGCCGCCATCAGCCGGTCGGGCACCCGCTGCCTGGTGTTCGCCAACACCAAGCGGGCGGTCGACAAGCTGGCCCGCCAGTTGGCGGACGACGGCGTCGATGCCAAGGCCATCCACGGCGACCTGCGCCAGGAGGTGCGGGAGCGGGCCCTCAAGCGCTTCACCGACGGCAAGCTGTCGGTGCTGGTGGCCACCGACGTGGCGGCCCGGGGCCTCGACATCGACGACCTCGACATCGTGATCCAGGCCGACCCGCCCCCGGATCCGAAGACCTACCTCCACCGTTCGGGTCGCACGGCGCGGGCCGGCGCGGCCGGGCTGGCCGTGACGCTGCTGCTGTGGAACGAGGAGCTCGAGGTGCGGCGACTCAAGCGGCGCCTGGGCCTCGACGAGCCGATCGTCGAGATGTTCTCCAACGACGAGCGCCTCGCCGACCTCACCAACTGGAACCCGGCGGCCGAAGGCGCCGCCTGAGATCAGAGGCCGAGCGGATAGGGCGCTCGCCACGGCCTACGCGTGGGGATCTGGGATGGAAGCACCAGGTCGACAGCTCGGCCGACCGGCAATGCAGCACGGTGACACGCGCCGGCGTGACCTATCCGCTCATGTTCTGAGCCGCCGGCGCCGCCGCGGGCGGAGGGCGTCAGACGGCGTCAGATCGCGTCGGTCGCCAGCGCCCACAGCAGGGCGGTGAGCGACAGCCCGTCGATGACCTCGCCCGCGGCGATCAGCTTGCGGACCTCGGGCACCGGCACCCACTCGATGCGCTCGCTCTCGCCGACGTCCGTGGGGTCGCCGATGTGCGTGGCGCCCTCCGCCAGGAACACGTTGAACCGCTGGTCCGACGTGCCGTTGTTCGGGGCGTAGGCGCCGAGGCAGGTCAGTGGTCCGGGCCGCCAGCCCGTCTCCTCCACCGTCTCCCGGCGCGCGGCCGCCTCGGGGGTCTCGCCCGGCTCGATGCGGCCCGCCGGCACCTCCCATCCCCAGGTGTCGGTGATGAACCGGTGGCGCCACAGCAGCAGCACGCCCCGGTCGGGGTCGTGGACCACCGTGCCCGACGCGGGCTGCGGGTAGCGGACGACGTGGTGGTCGAACCGCTCCACGCCGGGGATCTCGACGTCGACCAGCACGAGGCGCATCCACTCGGAGCCGTAGATCTCCCGTTCGCCGTGGATGGTCCAACGCACGACGGCACCCTAGTGGCCTGGCCGCAAACGTCTGCGCCTGCCTCGCCGGCCGTCAGGGCACCGGGCGCCACATGGCCACGTGCGGCCCGATGTGGGGGTCGGTCCACTCCTCGCCGTGGGCCGTGAAGCCGGCCCGCTCGTAGAAGCGGCGTGCCGGCACCCGGGCGTTGCACCACACGAGGGTCCCGCCCGCGGCGGCGACGTGGTCGAGGACGGCCCGCAGCACCCGGGCGCCGATGCCGCCGCCCCGGTGGCCCTCGGCCGTGGCCATGCCCCGCAGCCGCCAGGTGCCCGGCCGGTCGGGGAGCCACGGGCACGGCTCGGGCATCACGACCGCCGTGCCGACCACCTCGCCCGCCGCGGTGCGGGCCGCGAACGCGGCGGTGGCGGGGTCGCCGTCGACGGCCATGTGGACGCTGCTCGGCGGGCTGCCGGGGCGGAGCACCTGCTGCCGCAACCGGTAGGTGTCGGCGACGGGGACGCGGTCGACGCGGACGGTGTCGTCGAGAGGGGGCACCGCTCGACGGTACCGTCGGGCCCGGTGAGCGCGTTCCCGAGATCCCCGGCCACCACGGCCGGGCCCGTCGACGACGGCGCCGAGCGCACCCGCGCCGGTGCCGTGGCCGCGGCCGCGCTGGGGCTCGCCCGGGCTGGGGGCGCGCCGCTCGACCCGGGCCTGCGGTTGTGGTCGCTGGCCGGGATCGACCCGCTCGCCGTCTCCGACGTTCCCCGTCCCGGGCGCGGTGGCGGCTCGGTGGCCGAGGTG
>DASSGC010000686.1:0-4811 GCA_035693765.1 Acidimicrobiales bacterium | reverse complement strand
TACCCGAAGGTGAGGTGGTGGTCGATCTTGCGGTGGATGTCGAAGGTGTCGCCGTCGGCGAACTTCCGGTCGTCGCGGTTGGCCGAGCCGTTCAGCAGCAGCACGACCCCGCCCTCGGGGAGGTGCTCGCCGTGGACCTCGACGTCCCGGGACAGCGTGCGGGCCTGGACCGGCGACGGGGCCTCGTAGCGCAGGAGCTCCTCGACCGCGTTGGCGACGAGCGAGCGGTCCTCGACCAGCTCGCGGCGCTGGTCGGGGTGCTCGGCCAGCACCTTGCCCGTCCAGCCGATGAGCCGGGCGGTGGTCTCGTTGCCGGCGGCGGCCAGGAGGTTGACGAAGTTGAGCACCTCCTCGCGCGAGAGCCGGCGCCGCTCGCCGTCGATGTCCTCGTACTCGGCCTGGAGCAGCTCGGTCATCAGGTCGTCCGAGGGGTGCTCGGCCCGCCAGTCGATGTAGTCGGCGAAGGCCTGGGCCTGCTCGCCCGCGCCGGAGGTCACCGGGTCGGGCATGGTGCCCTCCTCGAGCTTCAGCCCCTCGTCGATGCGGTCCCGGAGCGCCTCCTGGTCCTCCTCGGGGATTCCGAGGAGCATGCCGATCGTCCGCATCGGCATCTCGGCGCCGAGGTCGCGGATGAAGTCGAAGCCGCCGGAGCCCACGAGCGGGTCGAGGCTCCGGGCGCAGAACTCGCGCACCTTCGGCTCGATGGCGGTCATCTTCCTCGGCGTGAAGACGCGTGACAGCAGGCTGCGGTGCACGTCGTGGTTGGGCGGGTCCTCGAAGATGATCGACCCCGGGGGGATCTCCATGCCGCTCTTGATCAGCTCGAGGAGGGTGCCCTTGGCCGAGCTGAACGTCCGCCAGTCGACGAAGCCGCGCTCGACGTCGTCGAACCGGCTCACGGCGTAGAAGTCGTAGCGCTCGTTGTAGTAGAGGGGCAGCTCCTCGCGGAGCCGCTTCCAGATGGGGTACGGGTTGGTGTCGATCTCGAAGTCGTACGGGTCGTAGTAGATGTCGGACGCGGACTCGATGGTGGACATGTCAGACCCCTCGGTGTCGATCGCCGGTGTCGGATGGTGCTGCCGGCGATCGCTCGCCCGCAACCTGGTGTCGCTGTGCCGCCGGGGCGGCCGACGGGTCGGGTGCGCTCACGGCGCTGCGGCCACGGAGATGGCCTTGGTCTCGAGGTAGCCCTCCAGCCCCTCCCGGCCGAGCTCGCGGCCGATGCCGCTGGCCTTCATGCCGCCGAAGGGGGCGGCCGGATCCATGCTGTAGGGCTCGTTGACCCCGAACGACCCGGCCCGCACCCCGCGGGCCGCGGCCAGGCCCCGTTCGATGTCGGCCGTCCAGACCGAGCCCGACAGCCCGTAGTCCGAGTCGTTGGCGATGCCGACGGCGTCGTCGTCGCCGTCGTGGGCGATGACGGACAGGACCGGCCCGAAGATCTCCTCCCGGGCGATCTGCATGCGGTTGTCGACGTCGGCGAACAGCGTCGGCCGCACGTACCAGCCCCGCTCGACGGTGCCGGGCAGCTCCGTGCCGCCGACCACGAGGCGGGCGCCCTCGCGCCGGCCGGCCTCGATGTAGCCGCGGACGCGCGCCTGCTGGCGCTGCGCCACCAGCGGCCCGATCTCCGTGGCCGCGTCGGTCGGGTCGCCGACGACCAGGTCCTCGACCATGGCGGCGAGGGCGTCGACGAACTCGCCGTAGCGGGACGACGGGACCAGCACGCGGGTCTGGGCGACGCAGGCCTGGCCGCTGTTCATCAGGCCCGCGACCTTCACGCCCTGCGCCACCGCCTCGGGGTCGGCGTCGTCGAGCACGATGGCGGCCGACTTGCCGCCGAGCTCGAGGCTCACCCGCCTGAGGTCCGCGCCGCAGGTGGCCGCGATCTGCCGCCCGACCGCGGTGGACCCGGTGAAGGACACCTTGTCGACGCCGGGGTGGCCGACGAGCAGCTCGCCGACCTCCCGCCCGCCGGGGAGGATGCTGACGAGGCCCTCCGGGAGCCCCGCCTCCTCGACGACCTCGGCGAGGAGCAGGGCGTCGAGCGGCGTCTCGGGGGCGGGCTTGACCACGATCGGGCAGCCGGCCAGCAGCGCCGGCACCAGCTTCCCGACGACGAGGAACTGCGGCATGTTCCAGGGGACGATGGCGGCGACGACGCCGATCGGCTCCTTGCGGACCGTGATGTCCGTGCCGAAGTAGCCGGGCCGGCGCTCCTCCCAGGGGTACGCCGCCGCCAGGTCGGCGAAGGCGCTCATCAGGATCTTCGGCAGCGTCGCCTGCGCGAAGTTGGCGAAGGAGATCGGGGCCCCCATCTCGGAGGTGATGACCTGCGCCATCTCCTTCCGGCGGGCGCCGTAGCCCTCGGCCAGCCGGCGGATGGCGGCAACGCGCTCCCCGGGGTCGAGCCGGGGCCAGGGGCCGTGATCGAACGCGGCCCGGGCGGCGGCGACGGCCCGGTCGACGTCGGCGGGACCGGCCGCCGCGACGCGGGCGATGCCGGCCTCGCTGTGGGGCGAGACGACCTCGATCACCTCGTCGCTGCTGGGCGCGGACCACGCACCGCCGACGAACAGCCGTCCTCGCTCCTCCACAGCCCCTCCTTGGTCGCGATCTTCGAGGCCAAGCGCCAGCGAAACTTCGATTACACTAGGACAAGAGGAACGTTCTCACAATCCTGCCGGGGGGAGCGCAGGGCTGCGGGATGAGAGATTGCAACTCCCCTCTCTCAGAGCAATAATGGCATTCTCATTCTGCGAGGAGGATCAGATGTCCACGCGTGCGCTCGATTGCCCGGTGTTCGATGCCGACCACCACCTCTACGAGACCAGGGACGCCCTGACGAAGTTCCTGCCCGATCGCTACAAGGGAGTCATCGACTACGTCGACGTCCGGGGCCGGACGAAGATCGTCGTCCGCGGCCAGATCAGCAACTACATCCCCAACCCCACGTTCGACGTCGTGGCCCGCCCGGGTGCGCAGGAGGACTACTTCCGCCACGGCAACCCCGAGGGCAAGAGCCGGCGGGAGATCTTCGGCGAGCCCATCCGGTCGATCCCGGCCTTCCGCGAGCCGGCCCCACGCATCGAGCTGATGAACGAGCAGGGCGTCGACCGCGCCCTCATGTTCCCCACGCTCGCCAGCCTGGTCGAGGAGCGGATGCGGGACGACCCCGAGCTGATCCACGTCGTGACCCACGCCCTGAACGAGTGGCTGCACGAGACCTGGACCTTCAACTACGAGAACCGCATCTTCACCACCCCCGTGATCTCGCTCCCCATCGTCGAGCGGGCCATCGAGGAGCTCGACTGGGTGGTCGAGCGCGGCGCCAAGGTGGTCCTCATCCGGCCCGCCCCGGTCCCCGGCTACCGCGGCCCGCGGTCGTTCGGCCTTCCCGAGTTCGACCCCTTCTGGGAGAAGGTGGTCGAGCACGACATCCTCGTCGGCATGCACTCCTCCGACAGCGGCTACGAGCGCTACACCAACGAGTGGATGGGCAGCGACAGCGAGATGCTCCCCTTCCAGCCCCAGGCGTTCCGCATGCTGGCGCAGTGGCGGCCCGTCGAGGACGCCGTCTCGGCCCTCGTGTGCCACGGCGCCCTGTCGCGCTTCCCCCAGCTCAAGATCGCCGTGATCGAGAACGGCAGCAGCTGGGTCGAGCCCCTGCTCCGGAACATGGCCGACGTCTACAAGAAGATGCCGCAGGACTTCCTCGAGAACCCGGTCGACGTCATCAAGCGCAACATCTACGTCAGCCCGTTCTGGGAGGAGGACCTGGGCGCGCTCGCCGACCTCATCGGCGTCGACCACGTGCTGTTCGGGTCGGACTACCCGCACCCCGAGGGCCTGGCCGAGCCCGCCAGCTACGTGGACGAGCTCGCCGGCCTCCCCGACGAGACCGTCCGGAAGATCATGGGCGGCAACCTCGCCCGCCTCATGAACGTCGAGGACGCGGTCGTCCGATGAGCGAGCGTCCCCGCGGCGGGAGCCGGACGCGATGAGCCGGCCCCCCGACGACGGCTGGCCGAGCATCCCGGCCATGACCGCCGCGGCGGCGGCCCGGTTCGGGGAACGCGTGGCCGTCGTCGACGGGAGCACCCGGTTCACCTACGCCGAGCTGTTCGAGGAGGCCCGATCGTTCGGCGCGGCGCTGGTGGCGTCCGGCGTCGCGCGGGGCGACCGGGTGGCGATCTGGGCGCCCAACAGCGCCGAGTGGATCGTGGCGATGCTCGGCCTGTTCCAGGCCGGCGCCGTCCTGGTCCCGGTGAACACCCGGTTCAAGGGCCGGGAGGCGGCCGACATCCTCGCCCGGAGCCGGGCCAGGGCGCTGGTCACCGTCACCGACTTCCTCGGCACCGACCACCTCGCGCTGCTCGGCGAGGCGGGGGTCGAGCTGCCGGACCTCCAGACGATCGTGGTCGCCCACGGTCCGGTCCCCGCGACCGCCCGGTCGTGGGCCGACTTCAAGGCCCTGGCCACCGACGGTGCGCGGGCCGAGGTCGACCGGCGCCGGGCCGCCGCCGGCCCGGACGATCCCTCGGACATCCTCTTCACCTCCGGCACCACCGGCACGCCCAAGGGCGTGGTGATGACCCACGGGCGCACCACCCGCGTCGCCACCGACTGGGTGGCTATGACGGGCCTCACCGCGGACGACCGCTACCTGATGGTCAACCCCTACTTCCACATGTTCGGCCTGAAGGCCGGCATCCTGGCGTGCGTCGCCAGCGGGGCGACCATGTTCCCCGAGCCGGTCTTCGACGTCGACGGGGCGCTGGCCCGGGTGGCCGCCGAGGGCATCACCGTGC
>DASSGC010000685.1:0-5846 GCA_035693765.1 Acidimicrobiales bacterium | reverse complement strand
TCGTCGCCGGTCAGGTGGGTGATCGACAGGGCGACGCCCGGAAGGGGGCCGCGGAGGCTGACGTGGTGCCGCGTGCCCGGCTGGCGGAACAGCTCGGCGGTCGGCACCCGGAACGGCAGGCGGGTCACACCACCAGCCTAGGGACCGGGTCCTCGACTGCTGGTGCCCGGCCGCACCCGGCGAGACACCAGCGAGGCACCAGCTAGGCGCGGTCCTGGTCGAAGAAGCCGGGCGCCGGTTCGTGCCCATCGGCCTCCCGCTCCGCCGGCCGCTCCGCCGCGCCGTGGCCGTTCACCGGGCGCCGCTCGCCCACCGGGGGGTGGCCCTCTCCGGCCGGGCCGCGCAGCTTCGCCCGCCCGGCGGCGATGACGGTCGTCATCCTCTCCAGCACCGTCTCCAGCTGGGCGAGGCGCTTGTCGCAGAAGTCGTCGGCCTCGTTGCGCTGGCGGCTGGCTTCGGCACGGGCGTTCTCGACGATGCGGCGGGCCTTGGCCTCGGCCGCCTTCATCACCTCCGAGCGCTGCACCATCCGCTCGGCCTGACCTCGGGCCGCGGCGAGGATGTCGTCGGCCTCCCGCTGCGTGCGAGCCAGGAACTCGTCTCGGTCCTTCAGCAGCCACCGCGAGGCGCGCAGCTCGTCGGGCAGGCGCTCGATGGCCTGGTCGAGCAGGTCGAGGGCCTCGTCACGGTCGACCTTGACGTGGGTGGACAGCGGCGCCGGCCGGGCCGTGTCGATGATCTCGTGGAGGTCGCGCAGGATGGCCTCGACGTCGCCCCCGGGCACCCGCTCGGCCACCCGGGCGTCGAAGGTGAACTCGAAGGAGTTGTCGTGGTCGTTCACGACGCCCCATCCTCCCCCTCCGGTGCCGAGCCGTCGTACTTGTCGGCCAGGAGCGCGGCCACCGCCGGCGGCACCATGGACGAGATGTCGCCGCCGTAGCGGGCGATCTCCCGGATCAGCTTCGACGCGAGGTAGGAGTGCGACGACCCGGACGGGATGAACAGCGTGTCGACCCCCGACACCCGCTTGTTCATCTGGGCCATCATCAGCTCGGACTCGAAGTCGGAGACCACCCGGAGCCCCTTCACGATGAAGTCGGCGCCCACCTCGCGGGCGAGGTCGACCACCAGGCTCGAGAACATGGTGATCTGCACGTTGCCCAGGTGGCTCGTGGCCTCCTTGAGGAGCGCCTGCCGCTCCTCCAGCGTGAACAGCGGCTCGCCCTTCTGGGGGTTGCGGACCGCGGCCACGATCACCTCGTCGAACAGGCGGGAGGCGACCTCGATGATCTCGATGTGCCCGTTGTGGATGGGGTCGAACGATCCCGGGTAGAGGACGCTGGTCACTGGTCGGGACTCCTGGTGGCGGGCAGGCGGCGGACCGCGAGCTTTTGCGACAAACGTAGCCCCGACCCGGGGTCCTACCTCGACATGGCCGGCGGCGGCGGGTCCGGGCGGCCACCCTCCGGCGGGGCGGCGAAGCCGACCCAGGTGCCGCCGTAGCGGGCCTCGCGGTCGAGGTGCCACCCCTCGGGCAGCGGCACCGGCCGGTCGGACTCGACCACCACCAGCGCCGCCGGGACGGCGTCCAGCAGGGCGGCCCACCGGTCGAAGGCGTACGGCGGGTCGCAGAAGGCCAGGTCGAAGCGGGTCCCGGCCAGGGACGCGAGCCAGCGCTCCACCGTCGCCGCCACGATCTGCGCTCGGTCGGCCAGCCCGCAGGTGTCGAGGTTGCGGCGGATCGCCTGGCGGGCGGCGCGGTCGCGGTCCACGAAGGTCACGTGCGCCGCACCCCGCGACAGCGCCTCGATCCCGAGCGCTCCACTGCCGGCGAACAGGTCGACGACCTGGGCGCCGTCGATCGCGTCCCGGCTGCCGAGCGCGTTGAAGATCGCCTCACGGACGCGGTCGGTGGTCGGTCGGGTGCGGGCCCCGGCGGGCGTCACGAGCGTGCGCCCGCGGGCGGAGCCGGCCACTACTCGCATCGGCCGCACGGTACCGGGTGGCATCCTCGGGGCATGAGCGACCACGTGCGCGTCATCCGGATCGGGCAACCGAAGGTCCGCAACGCCATCAACACGGCCACCGCCCAGCGCCTCCACGACGAGTTCGTCGCCTTCGACTACGACGACACGGCGCGGGTCGCGGTCCTGACCGGCGACACCGACGCCTTCTGCGCCGGCGCCAACCTGCGGGACCTGCCCCGGCTCCGCGACAGCGGACCGCTCGGCCCGACCCGCCTGACGCTGTCCAAGCCGGTCGTCGCCGCGATCGACGGCTGGTGCGTGGCGGGCGGCGTGGAGCTGGCCGCCTGGTGCGACCTGCGGGTGGCCGGTGACGGCGCACGGTTCGGCTGCCTGGAGCGGCGGTGGGGCGTGCCGCTGGTCGACGGCGGCACCTACCGGCTGCCGCGCATCGTCGGCCTCGGCCGGGCGCTCGACCTCATCCTCACCGGCCGCGAGATCGACGCCGCAGAGGCGGAGCGCATCGGCCTCGTCGACCGGCTGGTGCCGGCGGGGACCGCGCTCGACGCCGCGGTCGCGCTGGCCGGCGAGATCGCTGCGTTCCCGTGGGACTGCGTGGTGAGCGACCGGCGGGCCACCTACGACGGCCTCGGGCTCGACCTGGCCGACGCCCTGGCCAACGAGGACCGGCTCGGGCGGGAGATCATCCTGGCCGAGGGGTTCGGTGCCGGGGTCTCCCGCTTCGAGAGCCGCCCCCGCGGTCAGCGCGGGGCGCGTGACCGGTAGGGTCACGGCCCGTGGACGTCGACGCCATCATCACCTGCATCGATTGCGGGGGCCGCGCCCACCTCGTCTCGTACCCGCCGGAAGACGGGCAGTGGTTGCCAGGCGACCTGGTCGTCTACCGCTGCGAGGACTGCCTCGACCGCTGGGACCTGGTGGTCCCGGACGAGGACGACGAGACGGACACCTGACCACCCGATCCCCGGGTGGGCGACCTGGGCCCGGGGGGCAACCCCGATGGCCCCGATGCTCTCCGGTGATCTGCTGCGGTGGTCCCACCCATCGCCCATCGGAGGCACTACATGCTCACCACCCTGTCCCCCGGCTCCCGCCTGCGTCGCATCGCCGGTCTCGCCGCAGTGCCCGCGTTGCTGCTCGCGCTCGCGGCCTGCGGTGACGACGACGGTGGCGGCGGCGCGAGCGGCGACTTCTGCGACAACGCCAAGGACCTCGACTCGCAGTTCTCGGGCGATGCGGGCGACACCGAGGACATCGCCTCGGCGCTGAGCTCCATCGACCCGCCGGCCGAGATCGCCGACGACTGGGAGACCTTCGTCAGCGCGCTCGAGGCCTTCAACGAGGACCCGAGCTCGGTCGACCCCGAGGCCGCCGGCAAGCTCGAGGAAGCGTCCGCCAACATCGAGAAGTTCATGGAGGAGGAGTGCGGCATCGACGCGTCCGGGTGACGCACCGGTGATCCCGTGAGGTACCGGCCCCGCCCTCGGGCGGGGCCGGTGCGCGCCCGGGCACCGGTCTTGACACCGCCTGGTCGTAAGTATTGACTTACCGTTAGTGGCTGCTTACCGACCGACCTACCGACTGGAGGGCATCGGTGCGCTGGGTGACCCGACGCGGCGGGCGATCTTCGAGCTCCTGGCCGACGGCCCGCGGCCCGTCGGCGAGATCGCCAAGGAGCTGCCGGTCACCCGGCCGGCGGTGTCCCAGCACCTCAAGGTGCTGAAGGAGGCGGGCCTGGTGATCGATCGTGCTGACGGCGCCCGGCGCCTCTACCAGCTGAACCCCGAGGGGATCGGCGCGCTGCGCGCCTACTTCGAACGGTTCTGGAACCGGTCGCTCGCCTCGTTCAAGCAGGCGGTCGAAGCCAGCCGAAGACAAGAGGAGGAGCAATGAGCACACAGGTCAACGAGACGTCCGTCCAGACGTCGATCGTCGTCGAGGCGCCGCCCGAGCGGGCGTTCGCGGTGTTCACCGAGGACATCGGCTCGTGGTGGCACCCCGACCACCACATCCTGCAGGCGGAGCTGGCGGAGATGGTGTTCGAGCCCCGCGTGGGTGGCCACGTCATCGACCGGGGCGTGGACGGCAGCGAATGCCGCTGGGCCCGGGTCCTGGTCTACGAGCCGCCGACGCGCGTCGTGATCGGCTGGGACATCGACCTGCAGTGGCAGGTCGAGTCCGATCCGGCCCGCGCCAGCGAGGTCGAGGTGCGCTTCGTCCCGGACGGGCCCGACCGGACGCGGGTCGAGCTCGAGCACCGCCACCTCGACCGCCACGGCGAGGGGTGGGAGCAGATGCGCGGGGCGGTCGGCTCGCCGGACGGCTGGGCGATGGGCCTCGCCCGGCTCGCGGAGCGCCTGACCCGCTGAGCGGCCGGGAGACAAGTCCCTCGCGGTCGAGGGCGCCGACCAGTCCGGCCACTAGATCTCGACTAGATCCGTTTGATCGTCGCCAACCAGGCCGGTGCGCCGTCGTCGTGGTATCTCGTCTGCACCCGGTCCGGTTCGATGGCGGCGACGGTCCATCCATTGCTGCGGTCGAACGCCGCGCTCAGCTCTTCCTGGCTGACGGGGTGCGGGCCGGTATCGGGACCATCGTCACTGAAGCACAACACATACAGGGTTCCGTCGTGCTCGGTCACCGACGCCAGGCTCGCCACGTATCGTGGTCGCTCGTCGCCGTCGAAGGTGTGGAACAGTCCGCAGTCCAGCACCGTCTCGAACCTGCGCCCCAAACGCTCCAGCCGGAACGCGTCAGCCGCAGCGAACTCGACCTCCATCCCCCGGTCGCCGGCCTTCGCTCGGGCGATCGCCAGTGCCGTCTCGGCCACGTCGACGCCCAGAACCGAGAATCCCAGCGAGGCCACGTGAAGCGCGTTGTCGCCGGTCCCGCAGCCCGCATCGAGCACCGCTCCGGCGAATCCGCCTGCTGATGCCAAACGCACGATTGCCGGCTGCGGCCGGCCGACATCCCACGGCGCAGGGCCGTCGTGATACGACGCATCCCAGGGCAGTCCCGTCAGACGTTCGTGACTGGTCGGGGGCCGACCACCGAACGGATCGCCAGCGTGGGGTCCCGATGGCTCCGACATCCTCGTCCCCCTCCTGCAACGATCTTGCCGCCGCATCGTGGCACGCCGATCCACAGGTCTCGACCGTTCCTGATGACACGCACGGGCGACGACCTCCTCGCCCAGGTCGAGCAGGGGCGGATCATCGTGCGACCTCGTAGTGGAGGTGGGTGACGCCTGGCGCCGGGACGGCTTCGACGAGGCGGAGGCGCACGTGCTCGGGGAGCGTCTGGAAGAAGGGTCGCCCGCCGCCGAGCAGGACCGGCACCTGATGGAGGATCAGCTCGTCGACGAGGCCGGCCTGTAGGGCCGCGGTGGCGACGCCGCCGCCCATGAGACCCACGTCCTTGTCGCCGGCGGCTTCGCGAGCCGCCGCGATGGCGTCTGTGATGCCGGTGGTGACGAGGGTCTGCCGCTCGGTGATCTCCGGTGCCGGCCGATGGCTGAGGACGAAGAGCCGGGCGGTCGGGTGGGGTCCGCCTCCTCCGAAGTGGTCGGAGTCCTCATAGGTGTTGCGCCCCGCCACGACGGCACCCACGCGTCCGGCGAGGGCGTCGAAGACCCGGGCGCTGGGCTCGCTCAGCCTGAACCCGTCGAACACCTGGCTGGTCGTGTCGCCGTCGGCGTACCAGTCGAAGAGCAGCGAACCGTCGCCGAGCCCGCGCCCGGGACCGGGATCCCGACCGGTGATGTAGCCGTCGACCGACACTGCGTGGGCACCCGGTTCGACGAGATCCAGGCGGACCTCGGCATCTCGCGCAAGGTCCTGACCGAGCGGCTGAACCACCTCG
>DASSGC010000684.1:0-2121 GCA_035693765.1 Acidimicrobiales bacterium | reverse complement strand
CCGGCGTGAAGTGGCAGACCGCGACCCGGTCGAGCCCGTCCCACAACCACTCGTCGTCGAGGCTCAGGTCGGCGTGACGCTCGAGCCAGGCCCGCCCCGATCGGCCGACCTCGCGCAGGCCATCGTCGTCCAGGCGGCGGGCCCACGCGGCCAACGTGCACACGGCGATCGCGGTGTGCGGCGTCGACGGCGGCGGCGCCGGACCGCCGAGGCCGCGACGCGACCTGGCGGTGACCGGCCACGCCCGGGCCCCGTCGCTGACCGACGAGAGGTCGACGAGGTGATCGAGAAGGCGCCGGCAGACGGCGTCGTCGGCACCGAGGCCGCTCATCTCCAGCAGCGACAGCGCCAGGACGTAGGGCGACGGCGGCTCGTCGCCCTCGACCGAGCGTTCCAGCATGGCAACGAGCAGCGCCGTGCGGTCGGACACGTACTCCTCTGCCTCGCCTGCGTCGCGGAGCGCCGACACGACGACCGCGGTCACCTCCGGCCGGGCCAGCCGGCAGCCCGCCGGCGTCCACCCGCCCCCGGACATCTCCAGGCGACGGAGCACGGCGCGCAGCCGCGGGAGGCTCACGCGCCGATCCGGGCCGCCGGCCTGCAGCACGGCCCGGAGGCCGTAGGCGGTCGACAGGGCCGACAGTCGCTGGTTGGGCGCGTCCATGTCGTGCGGCCAGCCGTAGCCGGCCCGGCCGTCGACGGCCTCGTGCTCGGACAGGAGCTGGATCAGGGCGGTCACGGTGCGCCGCTGCAGCGTCAGCACCGACACCGGGCGGTCGAACACCGGGGCGTCGACGTCGTCGTCCACGCCGGCCACGATCTCCTCGCCGTCCTGGCCGAACAGCGTCCGGAGGGCGTCGAGATGCTCGCGGTTGGGGCGGGTGCGGTCGTTCTCCCAGTTCGAGACGTTGGTCCGGGTGACGCCGAGCGCCTCGGCCAGCGCCGCCTGGCTCAGGCCGCGCGCCCGCCGGAGCCGGGCGATCGTGTCTCCGAGGGTGGAGGCGGGATCGCTCACGGTCACAGTCTCGCAGCGTGGCGGCTCCGCTACACCAGTTCGCGGGCCCCGGTCCAGGAGACGACGGCCGCGAGCGCGTCCCAGGTCATCCACACGGGGAACGTGCCGCCCCCGCCCGACCACCGCCACAACGCCACGTCGTGGGCGTAGTACGAGCCGACCGCGTGCAGCGCCCGGGTGGCGAGTCCGGCCGACGGCTCGCCGCCGGTCCCCATCAGGGCCCGCAGCACCCAGGCCGGGGTGAAGTGGCGCACCGGCAGCAGCTCCTCGCCCCCGTCGGCCCGCTCGCTGCGGATCCATTCGTCGTCGAGGGCGAGGTCCGCGTGCTGTTCCAGCCAGGTGCGGCCCGACAGTGCGATCTCCAGCAGCCGCAGGTCGTCGAGGCGCCGCGCCCACGCCGCCAGGGCGGTCACCGCGCACGCCGTGTGCGCGGTCGACGGCGTCGGGCCACCGAGGCCCCGGGGCCGGACCTCCACCGGCCAGGCGTGCGCGCCGTCGGCAGAAAACGCGAGGTCGATGAGGTTGTCGGCGAAGCGCCGGCCGACGGCGTCGTCCACGCCGAGCCGGCTCAGCTCGATCAGGGACGCGGCCAGCACGTAGGGGCGGGCCGGCTCGGCGCCGTGGACGCGGCGGTCGAGCGTGTCGACGATGATCCCGATGTGGTCGCGGACGTAGTCCTCCGTCTCGCCCGCGTCCTGCAGTGCGGAGATGACCACCGCCGTGACCTCCGGCCGGGCCAGCGGGCTGTTGGTGAGGGCGCTCCAACCGCCGTCGGGTAGCTCCAGGCGCCGCAGCATCGCCCGCAGGCGGGGCAGGCTCACGCGCCAGTCGTGGCCGGCCAGCAGGGTCGCCTTGAGCCCGTAGGCGGTCGACAGCGCGGAGATCTTCCGGCTGTCGTCGTCGAGGTCGTGGCGCCAGCCGTAGCCCGGCAGGCCGTCGGTGGCCTCGGCCTCGGACAGGTGGGCGATCAGCGCCCGGGCGGCGTAGCGCCGGAGCAGCGTGAGCGACATCGGGCGGCCGAACACCGACCGGGGCGGGCCGTCCGGGGCGTCGGCCGTCCACGTCAGCAGGCCCGGCGACCCCAGGACCTCCGCCAGCGCCTCGAC
>DASSGC010000683.1:0-5948 GCA_035693765.1 Acidimicrobiales bacterium | reverse complement strand
GCGCAAGGGTGACCGCGAGGCACAGGTCCACGAGGTCGGCGACGTGCTGGCCTGGCTGGCGTCGCTCGCCGGCCAGCTGGGCATCGGCCTCGACGAGGCGGCGGCCCGCTACGCCGCCGGCTGCCCGCGCTGCGGCCACCGGCCCTGCGCGTGCCCGTAGCCCGCGGGTGCGTCAGCCGGTGTGCTCGACCAGCAGCTCGGCGATCTGCACCGCGTTGAGCGCGGCGCCCTTGCGCAGGTTGTCGTTGGACACGAACAGCGCGAGCCCGTGGTCGACGGTGCGGTCGCGGCGGATGCGCCCGACGTAGGCAGGGTCGTTGCCCGTGGCCATGAGCGGGGTGGGCACGTCGGCGAGCGCCACGCCCGGCGCCGCCGCCAGCAGTTCGGTGGCCCGCTCGGGTGGCAGGTCGCGAGCGAACTCGGCGGTGATCGACAGCGAGTGGCCGGTGAACACGGGCACCCGCACGCAGGTGCCCGTCACCCGCAGGTCGGGGATGCCCAGGATCTTGCGGGTCTCGTTGCGGAGCTTCTGCTCCTCGTCGGTCTCGCCGCTGCCGTCGTCGACGAACGAGCCCGCCTGGGGAACCACGTTGAACGCGACCGGCGCCGGGAACTTGACCGGCGCCGGGAACTCGACCGCGGCGCCGTCGAAGGCGAGGGCGGCGGCACCGTCGGCCACCTTGCGCACCTGCTCGTCGAGCTCGGCGGTGCCCTCGAGGCCGCCCCCGGAGGTGGCCTGGTAGGTGCTGATGATCAGCCGCTCGAGCCCCGCGGCCCGGTGCAGCGGGCCCAGGACCGGCATGGCCGCCATGGTGGTGCAGTTGGGGTTGGCGACGATGCCCTTGCGGATGCCGTCGAGGTCGTCTGGGTTGACCTCGGACACGACCAGCGGCACGTCGGGGTCCATGCGCCAGGCCGACGAGTTGTCGATGACCGTCGCGCCGGCCCCCGCCACCCGGGGCGCGAGCGCGCGCGACGTCGTGCCGCCGGCCGAGAAGAGCACGATGTCGAGCCCGGCGTAGTCGGCGGTGGCGGCGTCCTCGACCGGGACCTCGGCGCCCCGCCAGTCGAGCACGCGCCCCACCGACCGCGCCGACGCGAAGTACCGGATCTCGGACACCGGGAAGTCGCGCTCGGCGAGCACCTGGCGCATGACGCCGCCGACCTGACCCGTGGCGCCCACGACGCCGACACGCACGGAAGACACGGAAGCCACCGAAGACATGGAGGCCATGCTACGGGCGCCCCCGCAGCCGCCAAAGCGACTTGCCTCCGCTCCGCGGCCGCGCCGGCCGCCGACCCGGTCCGGCGGCTCCGGGCAACCGGGTCGGCCGGATCGCGCCGGGCGCGGTCGCGCCGACCCGGTTGGGGAGGGGGGACCGGCGTCGGGCCGGACGGGCGGGCCGGGTCAGTAGGTGCCCGTGGCGCCCGGGGGCCGGCGAGCGCCGGCTCGAGGTCCGTAGGGAGCCGAGTCGAGCCAGGCTCCGGCCCGGTTCCCCGCGAGTGCGAGCGTCGCCGCGAGTCGGCGCCTCGCCCGCACGCCCAGGCTGCGGGCCCGCATGTGGGCGAGCGCCTGGGCGGCCGCGTCCCGGTTGTACACCGCCGCCGCGTGGCGGGTCGCCGCGAAGCGGTCGACCGCGGCGGTGGCGCCCGCCGGGTCGTCCCGCGCCGCGCGCACGGCGGCGGCGGCCGCCCGCGCGTCGGGGATCCCCGAGTTCAGGCCCCGGGCCCCGAACGGCGCGAACAGGTGCGCCGCCTCGCCCACCAGGAGCACCCGGCGCGCGTCGTCGGTCAGTCGCTCGGCCACCACCTGGTGGAACCGGTAGGTCGACACCCAGGTCACCCGGTCGGCGTAGCGCTCGGGCAGCACCCGGGCGATCCACGAGCGGACGCCGTCCTCGTCGTCGAAGTCGTCGGGGTCGTCGTCCTCCCGCAGCATCAGGTCGGCCCGCCAGCCACCGGCGAACGGCACCAGCAGCACGTTGCGCCGCTCCACCGCCGGGTGCTCGTAGTAGTAGACGCGCTCGGGCAGCAGGGGCCGGTCCTCGTCCTCGGCGACGTCGACGATCACGAACGAGCTCTCCGCCCGGTCGCCGGCCAGCTCGACGCCGATGCCGCGGCGCACCGCCGAGCGGGCACCGTCGGCGCCGATCACGTAGGGGGCCTCCCAGGTCGCTCCGCCCTCGGTGGTGAGGGTGACGCCCCCGGGTGTCGCGGCGACACCGGTCACGGCCTGCGACCAGGCGAACCCGACGCCGGCCCGCTTGGCGGCGTCGAACATCAGGCCCTCGATGGCCACCTGCGACAGGTTGGTGGAGTGCGGGAGCACGTGGGGGTCCGGTGGCTGGTACGTCCGCTCGTAGACCTGGCGCTCGCCCCAGAACGTGCGCTTGGTCGACCACACGAGCCCGGTGCGGGCCAGCGCCCACCCCAGCCCCTCGCTGATGGCCTCCAGGTGCTGGAGGGACTCCCGGTGGATGAAGATGGCCCGGCTGCCCGGGCGCTGCCGGCCCTCCGCCTCGGCCTCCAGCACGGTGACGGGCAGGCCCTCGGCCCGCAGGGCGAGGGCGGCCGCGAGCCCGACCGGGCCGGCGCCCACCACGAGGATCGGGGGCGAGGGGGTCGGCGAGGGGGTCAGTGCCATGCGGGTCCTCCGGGGGCGCGGTGCTAGGCGCCCGCCGGGCGCCGGGTCCGGCGGGTGACGCCGGTGGTCGTGAGGTGGCGGCCGTGGCGGGCCAGCCCGGGTGCGTGCTCGCCCAGGATCTGCTGGAAGCGGACCTCGGCCAGCGGACCGAGCGCGTCGTAGACGCGGGCGAAGATGGCCTGGGCCCGGCGGCGGGGCCAGCCGCGGGGCAGGGCGTCCTCGGGAAGCTCGGGGTCGAGGCCGGGGAACTGGCGCCACTCGTCCATGACCTGGGTGCGGGCCACCAGCGCCTCCGCCGCGCCGACGTTCCCCGACCGCACGCGGTCGAGCAGCGGACCGAAGCGGGCCACGAAGTCGTCGTAGCCGGCCCGCAGGTCGTCGAGGTCCCAGGCGTTGAGCGGGTCGCCGCCGCCCTGCCCGTGCACGGCACGGGAGGCGAACACGGTCGAGGTCCCCACCCCGAGATCGGTGAGCAGCGCCGCGGCCTCGCCCTCGTGGGCCCGGGGCGACACCCACACGCCGTCGTAGAGCGGGGCGAACCCCAGCCACCGGAGCCGGGTGCGGAGCACGTGCCGGACGTCCCGCTGGTCCTCCGGGACCGAGAAGATGACGACCACCCACGATCCGTCCCACGGCCGGTGGTCGAGCCCGAAGGTCATGACGCGGTGGAGCCCGTCGCCGAGCACGTCCGCCGCGCGGGGCGTCAGGCCGTAGTACGTGCGACGGCCGACCCGCGATGAGTCGAGCAAACCCCGCCGCGCCAGGCGGCTCAGCGCGGCGCGGGCGCTCGTGACCGTGATGCCGAACTCGCCGGCCAGGGCGACCAGCGCGGACGACGGCAGATGGTCGCGGCGGCCGAACCAGTAGTCGCCGAACAGGGTGACGATCAGGTGCTGCGGGTTGGCTCCGGTCTGCACCCGTGGCAGGTTGACATCCGCCAGGTCGATCGCGGTCATCGCCGGGACAGGCTACCGACCACCGCCGTTCCATGGTTCTGATGTCGGCAGCTACGACAAGTGTCATACTTTGGGGGTGAGGGCGATGCCCGACGATGTGGCGCTCGAGCAGCTCTACGACGACTTCGCCGCGCAGGGCCTGATGCCCCTGTGGACCCAGCGGGCCGGCCTGATGCCGCTGGCCCCGACCCCCGCCGCGGTGCCCCACGTGTGGCCCTGGGACACCACGTTCCCGCTGGCCGAGCGGTCGGGGCAGCTCGTCCCCGTCGGTCGCGGCGGCGAGCGGCGGGCGATCGCCTATGCCAACCCCGGCCTCGGCGGCCAGCCCTACGCCACCCCCACGCTGTGGGCCGCGGTCCAGTACCTCGGCCCCCGGGAGGTGGCCCCGGCCCACCGCCACACCCAGGGGGCGTTCCGGTTCGTCCTCGAGGGCGAGGGCGTCTGGACCGTGGTCGACGGCGACCCGGTGGCGATGCGCCGGGGCGACCTGCTGCTCACCGCCGCGTGGGCATGGCACGAGCACCACAACACCGGCAACGCCCCGATGGCGTGGCTCGACGGCCTCGACATCCCGCTCGTCGCCGCCCTCGACGCCGGCTTCTTCGAGTTCGGCCCGGACGAGGTGACCGACCGGTCGACGCCCGAGCGCTCCCGGTCGGAGCGGCTGTGGGCGCACCCCGGGCTGCGGCCGCTGGGCGCGCCCCCGGGCCGCACCTCGCCGCTCGGCGCCTACCGCTGGGCGCACACCGACGCGGCCCTCGCGGACCAGCTCGAGCTGGAGGCCGAGGGCCAGCCCGGCGTCGTGGGGCCCGGCCATGCGGCGATCCGCTTCAGCGACCCGGCCACCGGCGCCGACGCGCTGCCGACCCTGCGCATGGAGATGCACCGGCTGGCGCGGGGTGCCGCCACCGCGACCCGCCGCACGGTCGGCTCGACCGTGGCCCAGGTGTTCGCGGGCGAGGGCGAGGTCGAGCTGGATGGTCGTACCGTGGCACTGCGCCGGGGCGACGTGGTCGCCGTCCCGTCCTGGTGCCCCGTCCGCTGGCGGGCCGCCACGGCGTTCGACCTGTTCATGTTCGGCGACGCCCCTGTCTACGAGGCCCTCGGGCTCGACCGCACGACCACCGAAGGAGATCGTCCATGAAGCTGGCCACGATCCGGTCCGGAGCCGGCATCGGCGACAGGGAGGCCCGAGCCGGCACCGTCGCCGTGCGGATCGATGGCGACGTGGCGGTCGAGCTGCCCGCCGCCGACGTGGGCGAGGTGCTCGGCCGCGACGGCTGGCAGGCGTGGGCCGCCGCGGCCGACGGCCCACGCCACGCGGTCGCCGACCTCGACTACGCCCCTCTGGTGCCCCGGCCCGACAAGGTCATCTGCGTCGGCCTCAACTACCGGTCGCACATCGAGGAGACGGGGCGCGACGTCCCGACGCACCCGACGCTGTTCGCCAAGTTCCGGGGCGCGCTCGTCGGCGCCCGCGACGACATCGTGGTGCCGTTCGCCGCCGAGCAGGTCGACTGGGAGGCCGAGCTGGCCGTGGTCGTCGGCGCCCGGGCCCGCCACGTGGCGGTCGACGACGCCCCGGCGTTCATCGCCGGCTACACGATCCTCAACGACGTCTCCATGCGCGACTGGCAGAACCGGACCGTCGAGTGGCTCCAGGGCAAGACCTGGGAGCGCTCGACCCCGGTGGGGCCGTGGCTGGTCACGCGCGACGAGTCGCCCGGCCCCAGCCGGGAGATCACCTGCGAGGTGGACGGCGAGCTGATGCAGAAGGCCGACACCGCCGACCTCGTGTTCGACCCGGCCACCCTGGTGTCGTACATCTCCACGGTCATCACCCTGGAGCCGGGCGACATCATCGCCACCGGCACACCGAGCGGGGTGGGCATGGGTCGCGGCCGCTGGCTGGGCGACGGCGACGTGGTCGTCACCCGCATCGCGGGGCTGGGCGAGCTGCGCAACGTGTGCCGGGCGGAGCCGCACCCCTGATGCCGGTGCCGCAGCGGTCGCTCGAGGTGATGCGCGCCGGGGAGGCGCTGGTCCTGGCCCAGATCGACACCCTCGACGACCGCGACCTGGCGGCCCCCTGCCGCCTCCCCGGATGGACCCGGGCCCACGTCGCCGGCCACCTGGCCCGCAACGCCGACGCCCTGGTCAACCTGCTCGACTGGGCCCGCACCGGGGCCGTCACGCCGATGTACCCCTCGGCCGAGGCCCGGGCCGGCGGCATCGAGGCCGCTGCGGCCCAGGCACCCGCGGCGCTGCGGGCCGACGTCGTGGCGGCGTCGGCCCGGCTGGTGGCGGCGGCCGAGGCCATGCCCGAGGCCGCCTGGGCGGGCGAGGTC
>DASSGC010000682.1:0-3584 GCA_035693765.1 Acidimicrobiales bacterium | reverse complement strand
GAGGAGTGGGTCGGCAGGCCGGTGACCCTCACCGAGGCGCCGGGCGGGGTCAACCTCGTGGTGGCGTGACGGCGAGCAGGTCGAGGACGTTGTCCCGCATGATCCGGCGGGTCTCCTCCGGGCTGAAGGTCGGGATGTCCTTCACGAACGCGGTCGGCTCCGGCAGCCCCTCGGTGTGGGGGAAGTCCGAGCCGAACAGCAGCCGGTCGGCGCCGAGCACGTCCTTGAGCAGCGCCATGTCGTCCTCGTAGAAGGGCGCGACCCACACATGCTCACGGAACTGGTCGACGGCCTGGGGCACCAGGTACGGGTTCATCACCCGGCGCAGGGACGCGTGGATCGGGCCCTCGACCTCGGCGATGCCCTAGGTCGGGATGGTCCTGGCCCGCGGGATGCCGGCGATGCCGAGCCAGCGGACGCCGTCCTCGGGCTCGGGCGCGTGCCGGCTGGAGAACGTCTCCCCGTCCCGGGACACCGCGGCCACCTCCTCGTGCCCGCTGACGACCCAGAAGCCGCCGTAGCGCTCGTTCCAGGCGACCGGGCACCGCCGCAGCTCGGCCCAGCGCTCGACCCGCCCCGCGTGCCAGGCGCGGTCGTGGTGGTCGAAGTCGACCACGACCCGGTCGGCCATCACTCGTCCTCCGTGAGCAGTCGGGGCTCCCCCGCGGTCACCAGCACCAGGTCCCGGTGCAGGACCCCGCCGGCGCCCTCCTCGGCCATCCACCCGGTGACGGCCAGGACCGTGCCCGGCGCCAGGACCGCGGCCGCCCCCAGGCCCGCACCGATCACCGGCGGCTCCAGCCCCAGGCGACGCCGACCGTCAGCGGCTCGGGCGGCATAGGCGCACCGCTGCGCTCCCAGGCGGCGGCCAGGTCGGCCCCGGTCGCGCCCGGCCAGCAGGCGGCCACGACCGCGCCGACGGCCTCGCGGCAGCGGGCCGCCAGCTCGGCCGGCGCTCGCCACCCGGTCGAGCGCGTCGAGGACGCCGGCCCGCCACGCCTGGCCGCGGTCGTGCTCGAACGACCCGGGCTGCGACGTGCGCACGTCGTGGGGGACACGGGTCCGGGCCAGCACGGTGCCATCGCCGGCGGCGGCGACCGCCACTACCGACGTCGTCCCGATGTCGATCCCGACCGTGACCTCGCTCACGGACACTTCCTAACAGTCGTGTCAGGTTTGCGCTACGGTCGCCGCCGTGCAGTGGGCCGGCGCCGCCACGATCCTGACCGGTGGCTCGCGCGGGATCGGGCGCGCCGTGGCCGAGGCGGCCGCGGTCCGTGGCGCCCGGGTCGGGCTGATCGCCCGCGACGAGGACGACCTCCGGTCGGCCGCCGCCGCCATCGTCGACGCCCGCTACGCGGTGGCCGACGTCGCCGACCCCGGCGCGCTGGCCGCCGCCATCAACCGGCTGGAGCAGGCGCTCGGGCCGACCGAGGTGCTGGTGGCCAACGCCGGCATCGGCGCCTACGGCGCCTTCGCGGACCTGTCGGAGGAGGAGGCCGAGCGGGTCGTGAGGGTGAACGTGCTCGGCACGGTCCACGCGCTGCGGGCGGTCGTGCCCGGTATGATCGCCCGCCGCCGCGGCCACCTCGTGACGATCGGCTCGATCGCCGGGCGCATCGGCGCCCCGTTCGAAGCTATCTACTCGGCGTCCAAGTTCGCCGGCGTCGGCCTCACCGAGGCCCTGGCCGTCGAGCTGGCGCCCTACGGGATCGGCGTGTCGGTGGTCAACCCCGGGCCGGTCGCCACCGGCTTCGCCGACGCCCGCGGCCACCCCTACGACCGCGCCCGGCCCCGGCCGGTCCCCGCCGAGGACGTGGCCCGCGCCGTCGTGCGCGCGGTCGAGGGCGACCGGACCGAGCAGTACGTGCCCAGGTCGTTCCGGCCCGCGGTGGCCCTCCGCCACCTGGTCCCGCCCCTGTTCCGGTGGGGCACGCGCCGCAGCTTCAGCCGCGAGCTGGCCGAGGATCGGCGGCGGCGGTGAGAGCGCTCGTCTACGGCACCCGCCCGGACCACTGGGACCCGCCGCCCGGGACGGCGGACAACCGCCTACTCCGCAACCTGGCCACCACCCCGTGCGCCCTGCGGGACGTCCCCGACGCCCGGCCCCTGCGCCCCGACTGGCTGGTGGTCCGGCCCCGGCTCACCGGTATCTGCGGCTCCGACGCCAAGCAGGTCCTCGGCGACTTCGAGGGCGACAGCGACAGCGCGCTCAGCGGCCTGTGCTCGTTCCCCCAGGTCCCCGGCCACGAGGTCGTGGCCGAGGTAGTCGAGTTGGGTCCCGAGGCCAGCGGCTTCGACGTCGGCCAGCGGGTCGTCCTCAACCCCTGGCTGTCGTGCGCGCCCCGGGGCGTGTCGCCGGTCTGCCCCGCCTGCGAGGCCGGCGACCTGAGCCTGTGCTGGAGCTTCACCACCGGCCCGATCAGCACCGGCCTCCACACCGGCGTGGCCCGCGACGCCACCGGCGGCTTCGCCGAGCTGATGCCCGCCCACTCGACCATGCTGTTCCCGGTGCCCGACGCCCTCGACGACGAGCGGGCCATCCTGGCCGACCCGTGCGCGGTCTCGCTCCACAGCGTGACCCGCCACCCGCCGCCGTCGGGCGGCCGGGCGCTGGTGTGGGGCGCGGGCGCCCTCGGCGTCAGCGCGGTCGCCCCCTCCGGGCCCTGCACCCCGAGGTTGAGGTGGGCGTCGTCGCCGCCCACGACGCCCAGGCCGACCTGGCCGCCCGGCTCGGCGCCCACGCCGTGTTCCGCCTGGCACCGCAGCAGGAGATGGTCGAGCGGCTCGCCGCCTGGTCGGGCGGCGTCCTGCGCCCGACGATGGAGGGCCTCGACGGCCTCCCCATGTGCCACCCCGGCGGCGTCGACGTCGCCTACGACACGGTCGGCAAGCCGGAGACGTTCGAGGTCGAGGTCCGGGTGCTGCGGGCCCGGGGCACCCTGGTCAAGAGCGGCGAGAGCGGCGTCCACCCGCCCGGCCGGTGGGAGTGGAGCCCGCTGTACTTCAAGGAGATCAGCTGGGTCGGCTCCAACGCCTTCGGCGTCGAGGAAGTCGAGGGCGTGCGCCGCCACGGCATCGAGCACTACCTCGACCTGGCCACGTCCGGCCGCATCGACCTCGCCCCTCTCGTCACCCACACGTTCGGCCTGTCGGCCTGGCGGGACGCCTTCGCCGCCCTCGCCGACCAGGCGCACAGCGGCGCCGTCAAGGTCGCCCTCGACCCCACCCGGTAGGTGCAGCGATGACCCACCCGCTCGACCCGCTGACCCCCGACGAGATCGCGGCGGCGACGGCCGCGGTGCGCGCCACCGGGCGCCTCGGTGATGGCGCCTGGTTCTCGACGGTGACCCCCGACGACGCCCGCCGGCCGGGCGTGGACGGCCGCCGGGCCCGGGTGGTGGCCGTCCCCGGCCGGGAGGCGGCGGTGGTCGAGGCCTCGGTCGACCTCCGGTCCGGCGAGGTCGTCGGCTGGGCCGTCCACGACGGCGCCCGGCCGGCGCTCGGGTTCGGGGAGAGCCTCGTCGTCATCCTCGCCCTGCGCGAGCACGCGGGCTGGGTCGCGGCGCTGAAGGCCCGGGGCG
>DASSGC010000681.1:0-6985 GCA_035693765.1 Acidimicrobiales bacterium | reverse complement strand
CAGCACCACCAGCGCGATCACCTGGTCCGCACCGGCGGCGTCGAGCGCGTCGGCGAGCAGCAGCGCAGGATGGGCGGCACCCGTGAAGCCCACGGTCGCGTCCAGCCCCGGGCCGAGCCGGTCGCCGAGCCCGAGCCGCCTGCCCAGCGTCGCCGCCGCCCGCCCGTGGGACGCCGCGATCACCACCCTGTCGACCTGGTCGGGCACCAGGCCCGCGGCCTTGAGCGCGTCGTCCCAGGCGGCGGTGCCGAGGGCGACGTAGCGGATCTCGCCGAAGCGCTCCTCCCACCGCTTCGACCGGGTGTCGCCCGGTGCCCGCCAGCGGTCGAGGAACTCCTCGGTCGCGCTCCCGGTGCCGATCACCTCCGCCAGCAGCGGGCCGTCGCCGGCGCCGCCCACCAGCAGGGCGGCCGCCCCGTCGCCCCCGGCGGCCTCGTCGGCCGACCCCGGCAGCCCGGTCCACATGTCGGCGGTGACCACGAGCGCCGGCTCCCCCGTGGCCAGCCCGGCCCGCAGCGCGCCGACCGCCGAGCGGACGGCGCCGTTGACGTCGAACGCCGGGGCCTCGGGCGCGAGCCGCAGGGCGGCGTGGATGGCGGTCGCGTTGGTCTTGTCGAGGTAGGCGGGGCTGACGGTGGCGAACCACAGGGAGCCCGGCACCGCACTCTCCGGCGCGGCGGCCAGCGCCCGGCGGGCCGCGGCCACGCCGAGGGTGGTGGTGTCCTCGTCGTAGGCGGCGACCGTCCGGGTCCCCGCGCCGCCACCGGTGCCGGCCACCGCCCGGATCTCGGCCCGGTCGAGCCGACCGTAGGGCAGGTAGGCCCCGTAGCTGAGGATCCCCCGTGACGCCATGGGGCCAGGCTACGGCCGAATCTGACGGGTCGTCACATCTCCTGCGGGGCGACGTCGCGCAGGGCGTCGCGCAGCTCCTCGGGCGACACCCGCAACTCCCGGCACAGCGACACGGTGGCGCCGGCCGCCTCGTTCGGCACCCGCGCCGCGTTGCCCACCACCACGACCGGGCCCATGGTGTGGCAGTACGGCTCGATGGCGCGGCGCGAGTACCGGACGAAGATCACGGTGCCGGCCGGCTCGCCGTCGGGCCACCAGTCGGCGTAGCCGCCGTCGGCCGACAGCGCCGTCCCCCGCGGCAGCCCCCGGGCGGGTCCGTACAGGTCGATGGCGGCGGCCTCCCCGGCGGTCGCCGTGACCACCCGCAGGCCGGGCCGCTCGCGGGCCGGCAGGACGTCGCGGACGGTCGCCACCAGATCGACCGCCTCGGTCCAGCCCACCTCCTCGCCCAGCTCGGGGAAGAGGTCGTGGTAGAGCTGGCCGTAGGCGTGCGGGGACGTCACCGGCACCACGCCCGGCGCGGCCACGAGCCCCAGTCCTGCGAGGCCCGCGACGATGTTGTGCAGCCGGTGGGCGTCGTGGCGGATCCAGCGGTCGACCGCCACCGCGCCGGCGGCGAAGCCCGCCACGTAGACGGGCGCCGTGCTGTACCCGTCGGCGCCGAGGACCGCCAGGCCCGCGACCGTCAGCACGCCGGTCACGGCCAGCGCGCGCCACCGCCGGCGCCGGCCCAGCCACACCAACCCGGCGACCGCGAACCCCACCCCCACCGGGCCCGCCAGCGCGACCTGCCGGCCGGCGAAGCCACGCCACCCCTGCTCGGCCCGCACCGCCGCACCGGCCTCGCGCACGGCGTCCGTCCCCGGCCAGCCGTCGAACGCCTGCCAGGCGAGGTGGGGCGACCACAGCGCCAGCGCAACGGCCAGACCGGCCCAGGGCCACGGGCTGCGCAGCAGGCGCCGGCTCTCGGCCGTCGCCGCCAGCCCGGCCACCAGCGCCGCCGCCGCCACGGCCGCCGTCCAGCGCGTCTCGAGCCCCAGGCCGACCAGCCCGCCGACGGCCAGCCACCAGCGGGGGTCGGCCCCGGCCATCAGGCGCACCACCGCCAGGATCGCCAGCGACCACCAGAGCAGCTCGAAGGAGCCGGCGACGAACAGCGAGCCGGCGGTCAGGAACGACGGGGCCAGGGCGGCCGCCAGCGCCGCGAGCACCAGCGCCCGGGCCCGGCCGCCGAAGGCGGCCGCCACGAGGACCGTGACGGCCACGACCCCGGCGTGGATCGCCGCGGCGACGACCCGGAGCGGCCACAGGTGCTCGCCCGCCACGGCCGTGACGCCCCGGGCCAGGAGCGGGACGAGCGGGGGCCGATCGACGTAACCCGCCGCCGGATGCCGCCCGGCGGCCAGGTCGTACAGCTCGTCACGGTGGAAGCCGAACCGCCCGCTGAGCGCCACGTGCACGGCGAACACCCCCGCGGCCAGCGCGAGCGGGGGCACCAGATCCCGGCGCGGAGCGACCCGCGGGGCCTCGGCGATCAGCGCCACGACACCAGATGATGCCTCGCTGAACGGTGTTTGCGCCCACGACCTCCCGCCCGCCGGACCTGACGGTGTGTCACATTCCTCCGTACCATCGGGCCCATGCACCTGGGCGATGTGGTCAACGGCGGGGCGGCGGGCTACGGCAAGCCGCTCGACGGGGTGCGGATCCTCGCCGCCGAGCAGATGCAGGCGCTCCCCTTCGGGACCCAGCTCCTGGCCCGCCTGGGCGCGGACGTGGTCAAGGTCGAGCACCCGGTGACCGGGGAGACCGGCCGCGCCTCGTTCCCCCACATGGTCGACCCCGCCGGCCGGCGCATCGGCGCGACGTTCCTGCGCAACAACCTCGGCAAGCGCAGCCTCGCGCTCGACCTCAAGCACCCCGAGGGGCGCGAGCTGTTCCTGTCGCTGGTCCCGCGGTTCGACGTCGTGTGCGAGAACTTCAAGGCGGGGACGATGGACCGCCTCGGGCTCGGCTACGACGTGCTGGCCGAGCGGCACCCGCCCGTGATCCTGCTCTCGCTGTCGGGCTTCGGCAACGCGGCGCCGACCCCCTACGGGGCGCGGCCCGCCTACGCGGCGATCGTCGAGGCGATGTCGGGCATCTACGACTACAAGCGCGAGACGGGGCGCCCGCCGCGGGCCAACCCGGTCGGCGCGCTCGGCGACATCTCGACGGCGCTGTTCGGCGCCGTGGGCGTGCTGGCCGCGCTGCGCATGCGCGACCGCACCGGCGAGGGGCAGTGGGTCGACGTCGCCATGCTCGATGCGATGGTGGCGATGACCGACATCGTCACCAACCTCTGGTCGATGGGCATCCACGGCCAGATCGAGGACGAGATCAAGGCCATCGTCGACACGTTCGCCGCGGGCGACGGGTACTTCGTGCTCCAGTGCGTGCGGCCGCAGCACTTCACCGCCCTGGCCGAGGTGATCGGCCGGCCCGAGTGGAACGACGATCCCCGGTTCGCCACCTCTGCCGGGTGGATCGACCACAGCGACGAGGTGCGGGCCGCCGTCGAGGCGTGGGCGGCGCCGCTGACCCGGTTCGAGGCGGCGGCGGCGCTGAGCGCGGCGGGCCTGGCCTCGGGCCCGTGCCTCACGCCCCCGGAGGTGATCGCCGACCCCCACGTGGCCGCCCGGCACATGCTGGTGGAGGTGCCGCGCACCGACGGGGTGCCCGAGCCGATCCTCGTGCCCGGCAACCCGGTCAAGATGTCGAAGGTGGCCGAGGGGCCGGAGACGCGGGTGCCGTGGCTGGGCGAGCACACCGACGAGGTGCTGACCACCGAGCTGGGCCTGGGCGGCGCCGACCTGGCCCGGCTGCGCGACGCCGGCGTGATCGCCTGACCGCCGCCCTCCGGGCGGGCGGCCGAACTGGCGTCGATCTCGCGCGCTCACCGCACTGACGGACGCCAGAACGCGGAGCGCCGGAGGGGGTGAGGCGGGCGGCGCCGAACTGGCGTCGATCTCGCGCGCTGACAGCGCTGACGGACGCCAGAACGGCGAGGGCGGGAGGGGTGAGGCGGGCGGCCGACCGCCGACATCGCGCCACCGCAGGCCCGTGCCGGGGGATCATGGGTCGGTGCGCTACCCGGTGCGCCTGGCCCTGTCGGGGCTGCGACTCCGCCACAAGCGGGCCCACGGCCTGCTGGTGCGCGACTTCGTCTCGTGGCTGCGCGTCGAGTTCCTGGGCGCGGCGGCCGGGACGGGCCTGCTGGCCGCGCTGGCCACGCCGCGCACGGCCGGCGAGCTGGCGGACGAGCTGGACGTGGCCGATGCCGGCCTGCTGGTGGCGCTGCTGGAGGTGGGTCGGGCGACGGGCGAGCTGGACTGCCGGCGGGGTCGCTGGCGGCTGGCCGGGGTGCGGTCGCGCGCCCTGGTCGACCCGGCGGTCGACGGCCTCGCCGCCCTGCCGGAGGAGGCCGTGTCGTACGGCGCCGACGTGTACCGCCGGCTCGGCGACCGCCTGGCGGGCGCCCCGCGCGGCGACTACCTGGCCACCTGCGGCGAGGTCGTGGCCAGGACCTCACGGGTGGCGGAGCCGATCTTCGGCCCGCTGCTGGCCGATCTCGTCCGCACCCGCGAGGCCCGGTCGGTGCTGGAGGTCGGCTGCGGGTCGGGGGTCAACCTGCGCCACGTCGCCGAGGCGTCGCCGCACGTCACCGGCACGGGCCTGGACGTCGATCCCGGCGTGGTCGCCCTCGCCCGCCGGGAGCTGGCGGCCTGGGGCCTGGCCGGGCGCATCTCGGTGCGGGAGGCGGACGTGCGCGCCCTGCCCGACGACCTGGCCCGGCCCTGGGACCTGGTGCTGCTGATGCAGAACATCTACTACTTCGGCGAGGGCGAGCGGACCGACCTGCTGAGCCGGCTGCACCGGCTCGTGCCGCACGGCGCCCTCGTCGTCGCCACCGCCGTGCGGGGCACGGGCGACCCGGCCGCCGCCCACCTCGACCTCGTGCTCCGGTCGACGGCGGGCAACACCCCGCTGCCGACGGTCGACGAGCTCCGCTCGGACCTGCGGGTGGCGGGCTTCCGTGCGGTCGAGGTACGCCGCCTCGCCCCGTTCCAGCCGCTGCGGGCGCTCGTGGCCTGGTGAGGGGCCCGGCTACGGTCCGGCGATGCACGCCGACCGCTTCGCTCCCCTGCCCGAGGACGCCGCCCGGCGCTGGCGCAAGTTCGCGAACTGGGACCGGCCGTACTTCCCGAGCGTGGTGGGCCTGCAGGTGGAGGAGCTGCGCACCGACTACTGCCGCATGCGGCTGCCGTACCGGCCCGAGTTGGAGCAGCCGGACGGGCTCGTCCACGGGGGCGCCATCGCCACGCTGATCGACACGGTGGTCGTGCCGGCGGTGGGGGCCGCCTACGAGCCGGGGTGGATGTTCGCCACGCTCACGATGGACATCCAGTACCTCGGTGCCGTCGCCCGCGAGGACGCCGTCGCCGAGGGCTGGGTCACCCAGCGGGGCCGCTCGATCGTCTTCTGCCGGGCCGAGGTGGTCACCGCCGGCGGCAGGCCGGCGGCGGCGGGCACGCTGACCTACAAGGTGAGCCCGCCCCGGGCTTGACAACCGCGCCCGCCCGCACAGTGCGGCGCGGCCTGGGGCGCTGCGGCGGGAGGCTGCTAATCTGACACTCCGTCAGATTCGGTCGGCCGAGGTGCGTCGCACAGGGGGACACCCATGGACTTCGAGTTCTCCGACGAGCAGCAGCGGTTCCTCGCCGAGGTCGAGGCCTTCCTCGACGAGCGCCAGTCCGTCGACGTGATGGACCCGACCCGCGAGAACATGGCCCAGATCTGCGACACCCCCGAGCGCCGGGCCTTCATGGCCGAGGTCGGCGAGCGCGGCTGGCTCGGCATGACCTGGCCGAAGGAGTACGGCGGGTCGGAGGGCGACGGCGTCTACGAGTACCTCCTCAACGAGGCCCTGGCCCGGCGGGGCGCCCCGCAGATCGGCAAGGGCGTCGGCATCATCGGCAAGACCCTGATCAAGTACGGCTCCGACAAGCTCAAGGCCGAGTTCCTCCCGAAGATCCTGCGCAACGAGGTCGAGTTCGCCGTCGGGTACTCCGAGCCGAACGCCGGCTCCGACGCCGCCAACATGCAGCTCCGGGCCACCCGCGACGGCGACGGCTGGCGGCTCAACGGCCAGAAGACGTGGACGACCTCGGCCCACTTCGCCGAGTGGTACTGGGTCGGCGCCCGCACCGACCCCGACGCCCCCAAGCACCACGGCATCACCCTGTTCCTGGTGCCCCTCGACGACCCCGGGCTGACCATCCGGCCCATCTGGACGATGGGCGACGAGCGCACCAACGACGTCTTCTTCGACGACGTGTTCGTCCACGACGACTACGTCGTCGGCGACCTCAACCGGGGGTTCCAGTACATCGCCCAGGCGCTCGACCTCGAGCGGTTCACGATGTTCACCTACAGCCAGATCGAGGAGCGCATCCGCATCCTCACCGACCACGTCCGCACCGCCACCCGCGACGGCGTGCCGCTCAAGGACGATCCGGTCGTCCGCCGCCAGGTCGCCCACCTGGTGACCGAGGGCGAGGTGGCCCGGGTGCTGGGGCTGCGGTTCGTGCACGCGTCGATCGCGGGCGGCGACCCGCCGCGGGCCGAGGCCTCCGAGTACAAGCTGTTCTCCACCGAGCTGTCGCGGCGGCTGGCCGACGCCTCGATGGACATCGGCGGGCCCGGCACCCAGCTCCGGGTGGGGACCGAGGAGGCCCCGATGGCCGGGCGGGCCGAGTCGACCTACCGCTACACCGTCATCGACACCATCGGCGGCGGCACCTCCGAGGTGCAGAAGAACATCATCGCCACCCGCAAGCTCGGGCTCCCGAAGAACTTCTGACGATGCTCGACGGCCCGACGGACGGCCCGCTCGCCGGTACGACCGTCCTCGACTTCTCGACGGTCGGCCCGGCCACCCGCTGCACCCGCCTGCTGGCGGACTACGGCGCCCGGGTGGTGAAGGTCGGCGCGCCGCCGAAGGCGGGGGCCACGCCGCTGATCCCGCCGTTCCACGCCTACAGCGGGCAGCGGGGCCTCGAGCGGGCGCAGTTCGACCTCAAGGCGCCGGCCG
>DASSGC010000680.1:0-6610 GCA_035693765.1 Acidimicrobiales bacterium | reverse complement strand
GCGGTGGGCTCGGCCCTCGGCGCCACGCTCGTCGTGCGGTCGGCTGCGGGCGTGCGGACGGTACCCGTGCGCGAGTTCCACACCGGGCCGTACGAGACGGCGGTCGGGCCGGCCGAGATCCTGACCGAGATCCGCGTGCCGGTGCGGCCCGGCGCCGGCAGCGCCTACGAGAAGGTCGAGCGCCGGGTCGGCGACTGGGCCATCGCCGCGGCCGGCGCCTTCGTCACCCTCGACGGCGACACGGTGAGCGACGTGGGCATCGGCCTCACCGCCGTCGGCGCCCCCCACTTCTGCGCGCCGGCCGCCGAGGACGCGCTGCGGGGCCAGCCTGCCAACGACGACAACCTGGCGGCCGCGGCGCAGGCCGCGGCGGCCGCCACCGAACCCTCGACCGACCAGCGCGGCCCGGCCGAGTACAAGCGCCACCTGGCGGGCGAGCTGACGCTGCGGGCCCTGCGTCGCTCGGTGTCCCGGGCCCGAGGCGAAGGAGCATGACCATGCAGGTGACCCTGACCGTCAACGGCGAGGAGGTGACCCGGGACGTCGAGCCCCGGTTGCTGCTCGTCCACTTCCTGCGCGACCACCTGGGCCTGACCGGCACCCACTGGGGCTGCGACACCTCCAACTGCGGGACCTGCGTCGTCTGGATGGACGGCGAGCCGGTGAAGAGCTGCACCGTGCTGGCCGCCATGGCCGGCGGCCGCACCGTGCGCACCGTCGAGGACCTCGACACCGGCGGCGAGCTCGACCCGCTGCAGCAGGGCTTCATGCAGTGCCACGGGCTGCAGTGCGGGTTCTGCACCCCGGGCATGCTCATGACCGCCCGCTGGCTGCTCGACCGCACACCCGACCCGACCGAGGACGAGATCCGCGAGGCGATCTCCGGCCAGTTCTGCCGTTGCACAGGTTACGAGAACATCGTCCGGTCCGTACGCTGGGCCGCCGACCACCCGCAGGGCCAGGAGGTGCCGTCATGACCGCGACCGACGCAGACACCCCCCTCAGCCCCGCCGGCAACCCCATCGGGTTCGGCCGGATGCTGCGCAAGGAGGACGCCCGGTTCCTGCGGGGCCAGGGCCACTACCTCGACGACGTCCAGCTCCCCGGGATGCTGCACGGCGCCATCCTGCGCAGCCCGTACGCGCACGCCCGCATCGTCTCCATCGACACGTCGGCCGCCGAGGCCCACCCCAAGGTGCACGCGGTCATCACCGGCGCGGTGCTGGAGACGCTCAACCTGGCGTGGATGCCGACCCTGTCGAACGACGTCCAGGCCGTGCTCGCCACCGACAAGGTGCGGTTCCAGGGGCAGGAGGTGGCGTTCGTGGTGGCCGAGGACCGCTACTCGGCCCGCGACGCCCTGGAGCTGATCGACGTCGAGTACGAGCCGCTCGACCCGGTGATGGACGCCCGCCGCACCCTCGACGAGGGGGCCCCGGTGATCCGCGACGACATCGAGGGCAAGGCCGACAACCACATCTTCGACTGGGAGTCGGGCGACGCCGCCCGCTGCGACGAGGTGTTCGCCGGCGCCGACGTCGTGGTCACCCAGGACATGCTCTACCCGCGCTCGCACCCGGCCCCGCTGGAGACGTGCGGGTCGGTCGCCCACATGGACAAGGTGACCGGCAAGCTCACCACCTGGATCACCAGCCAGGCGCCGCACGCCCACCGCACGGTCTACGCCCTCGTGGCCGGCCTGCCCGAGCACAAGATCCAGGTGATCTCGCCCGACATCGGCGGCGGCTTCGGCAACAAGGTGCCCGTCTACCCGGGCTACGTGCTGGCCGTCGTCGGCTCCATCGTCACCGGCAAGCCGGTGAAGTGGGTGGAGGACCGCTCCGAGAACCTGATGTCCACCGGGTTCGCCCGCGACTACCACATGCACGGCGAGATCGCCGCCACCCGCGACGGGAAGATCATGGGCCTGCGGGTGAACGTGATCGCCGACCACGGGGCCTTCAACGCCAGCGCCAACCCGACCAAGTACCCCGCCGGCTTCTTCAACATCTTCACCGGCAGCTACGACCTGCAGGCCGCCCACTGCAAGGTCACCGGCGTCTACACCAACAAGGCGCCGGGCGGGGTGGCCTACGCCTGCTCGTTCCGCATCACCGAGGCCGTCTACCTGGTCGAGCGGATCGTCGACGTGCTCGCCGACGAGCTCGGCATCGACCCTGCCGAGCTGCGGATGCGCAACCTGCTGCGCCCCGAGCAGTTCCCGTACACCACCAAGACCGGGTGGGAGTACGACTCGGGCGACTACCCGCGGGCCCTGCAGCAGGCGCTCGACCTCGCCGGCTACGACGACCTGCGGGCCGAGCAGGCGGCCAAGCGCGAGCGCGGCGAGCTGATGGGCATCGGCGTCAGCTTCTTCACCGAGGGCGTGGGTGCCGGGCCCCGCAAGCACATGGACATCCTCGGCCTGGGCATGGCCGACGGCTGCGAGCTGCGGGTGCACCCGACGGGCAAGGCCGTCGTCCGCCTCAGCGTCCAGACGCAGGGGCAGGGGCACGAGACGACGTTCGCCCAGATCGTGTCGAGCCAGCTCGGCATCCCGCCCGAGGACGTCGAGGTGGTGCACGGCGACACCGACCAGACGCCGTTCGGCCTCGGCACCTACGGGTCGCGCTCGACCCCGGTGTCGGGGGCGGCCGCCGCGGTGGTCGCCCAGCGGGTGCGGGCCAAGGCCCGGATCGTGGCCGCGGCCGCGCTCGAGTGCAGCCCCGACGACCTCGAGTGGGAGCAGGGACGCTGGTACGTGAAGGGCGACCCCGGCCAGGGCAAGACGATCCAGGAGATCGCCATGCTCGCCCACAGCAGCCTGGAGCTGCCCGAGGGTGTGGAGGGCCACCTCGACGCCAGCGCGGTGTACAACCCGCCGAACCTCACCTACCCGTTCGGCGCCTACATCTGCGTGGTCGACGTCGACCCGGGGACCGGGCAGGTGTCGGTGCGCCGGTTCGTGGCCGTCGACGACTGCGGTCCACGCATCAACCCGATGATCGTGGAGGGGCAGATCCATGGCGGCCTGGCCGACGGCGTGGGCATGGCGCTCATGCAGGCCATCGCCTTCGACGAGGACGGCAACTGCCTCGGCGGGTCGTTCATGGACTACCTGCTGCCGACGTCGATGGAGTGCCCGGCGTGGGAGCTGGGCGAGACCGTGACCCCGTCGCCGCACCACCCGCTCGGCGTCAAGGGCGTGGGCGAGTCGGCCACCGTGGGATCGCCGGCGGCGGTCGTCAACGCGGTGATGGACGCGCTGACGCCGTTCGGCGTGCGCCACGCCGACATGCCGTTGACCCCGGCCCAGGTGTGGCTGGCGATGCAGGGCCGACCGCTGCGGACCGACCTGGCGGTCCCGTGACCTCCGGCTCGACCAGCCGCGGGTCGTGAACCCCGACGTCGAGGCGCGTGCCGCCGAGCTGCGCGCCGCCCGCGTGCCGTTCGTGCTCGCCCGGGTGGTGCGGGCCGAACGGCCGACGTCGGCGCGCCCCGGCGACGAGGCGGTGGTGCTGCCCGACGGGGTCATCGAGGGCTTCGTCGGCGGCGTGTGCGCCGAGTCGACCGTGCGGGCCCAGAGCCTGTCGCTCCTCGACTCGGGCGACTCGCTGCTGCTGCGGATCCTGCCCGAGGAGGCGGTGGGCCCCGACGCCGGTCGGTCGTCCGCCGGCGCCCTCACGGTGGTCAACCCGTGCCTGTCCGGCGGGGCGCTGGAGATCTTCCTCGAACCGGTGGTGCCCGCCCCCACGCTGGCGGTCGTCGGCGAGTCGCCCATCGCCGCGGCCCTGGCCGCGCTGGCGCCCCGGGTCGGGATGGTCGTCGCCGACGTCGGGCAACGGGGTCTGAGCGCCGTGGTGGTGGCCTCCCACGGCCGCGACGAGGAGGCCGCGCTGGAGGCCGCGTTGCGCGGCGGCGTTCCCTACGTCGGCCTGGTGGCCAGCCCCAAGCGGGGCGCGGCGGTGGTCGCCGGCCTCGACCTGGACGACACGCAGCGGGCCGCCGTCCACACGCCCGCCGGGCTGGACATCGGCGCCCGGACCCCGCCCGAGGTCGCGCTGTCGATCCTGGCCGAGGTCGTGGCGTTGCGGCCCCGCCCGTCGGGACGGCCGACGGCGCCCGGCGCGGCCGGGGCCGCCCCCGAGGTGGCCGATTCCCCGGCGGTCGCCACCGACCCGGTGTGCGGCATGGACGTGGTGGCGGACGGCGCCGCGCTCCACCTCGACCACAACGGCGCCCGCTACTGGTTCTGCGGGTCCGGCTGCCTCCGGGCGTTCGGCGCCGACCCGTCCGCCTACCTGCCGGTATGACGGGCACCGCCGGTATGACCGGCACCGCCGGCCTGCCGGCCGACGTCGACGACCTGCGCCGCCGGCTCGACGCTGTCGACTACCTGGCCGATCTGGGCCTGGCGACCGCCCTCTTCTGTGCCGTGCGGATGCCGCAGCCGCTGCTGGTCGAGGGCGAGGCCGGGGTGGGCAAGACCGAGGCCGCCAAGGCGCTCGCCGCCGTGCTCGACACGCCGCTCGTGCGGCTCCAGTGCTACGAGGGCATCGACGCCGCCGAGGCCCTGTACGAGTGGAACTACCCCCGGCAGCTCCTGGGCATCCGCCTGGCCGAGACGTCCGGGCGGGAGCTGCACGAGGACGACCTCTTCGGCCCCGAGTACCTGGTGGAGCGGCCGCTCCTGCGGGCGATCCGCCATCCCGGGCCCCGGCCGGTGGTGCTGCTGATCGACGAGGTCGACCGGGCCGACGACGAGTTCGAGGCCTTCCTGCTGGAGCTGCTGGCCGAGTCGACGGTGACGATCCCCGAGCTGGGCACGCTGCGCGCCGTCGTGGCCCCGGTGGTCGTGCTGACCTCGAACCGCACCCGCGACCTGCACGATGCGCTCAAGCGGCGCTGCCTCTACCACTGGATCGACTACCCCGACCTGGCCCGGGCGGTGGCCGTCATCCGCCGGCGGGTGCCGGCCGCCGCCACCACCGTCGCCGAGCAGGTGGCGGCCGCGGTCGAGCGGCTCCGGTCGCTCGACGTGCAGAAGCCGCCGGGTCTCGCCGAGGCGATCAACTGGGTGGCCACGCTCGATCTGCTCGGCCTCGACCGGCTCGACGCCGAGGCCGCGGGCCGTACGCTGGGGACCGTGCTCAAGTACCGGGAGGACCTCGACCTGGCACGGGGCCGGGGCCTCGACTGGGTCGCCGGCGGCGCATGACGTCGGGCGGGCCGCTCGACCGGGCCGACCTGGCCGAGCTCGTCGGGGCGTTCGGCCAGCTCCTCCACGCCGCCGGGGTGGCGGTCACGCCCGAGCGGAGCGGCCGGTTCGCCACCGCGCTCACCCTGATCCGGCCCGCGGCGCTCGACGAGCTGTACTGGACCGGCCGGGTGGCGCTGCTGACGGGCCGGGACGACATCGCGATCTACGACCGGGTGTTCGGCCAGGTGTTCGGGGGGCGGGCCGACGTGGCCGACTGGCGAGGCCAGTCGCCGTCGGCGCCGCCCGCCCCGCCGCCCGCGGCCCGGGCCCGTCCGGCGTCCGGACCCGGCGCCGAGGCGGGCGGTGGCGACCGCGCGCTGCCGCCGGCCGGTGCCGCCCCGTCGGCGCCGGCGCCAGGCCCCGCACCCGACCGGGACTCGCCCGGGGTGCTGGCGGCGGCGAGCCCCGACGAGCGGCTGCGGACCACCGACCTCGCCGACCTGACGGCGGACGAGCTGGCGGTGCTCCGGGCGATCATGGCGGCGCTGCCGCTGGCCACGCCGCCGCGGCCCAGCCGCCGCACCGTCCGCCACTCCCGGGGGCGCCGGGTCGACCTGCGGGCGACGCTGCGCCGGGCCCGGGCCACGGGAGGCGATCCGGTCCGGCGGCTGTTCCGGGTGCGCCGGGAGCGCCCGCGGCGGCTGGTGCTGCTGGCCGACGTCTCGGGCTCGATGGCGCCCTACGCCCGCGCCTACCTGCACCTGTTGCACGGCGCCGTGCGTGCGACCCGGGCCGAGGCGTTCGTCTTCGCCACCCGCCTCACCCGCCTGACCCGCCCCCTGGCGCTCACCGACCCCGACGTGGCCCTGCGGCGGGCGCTGGCCACGGCCCCGGACTGGGCGGGCGGCACCCGCATCGGCGAGGCGCTGCGCGCGTTCAACGACGCCCACGGCCGCCGGGGCATGGCGCGGGGCGCGGTGGTGGTGATCGTGTCGGACGGTTGGGAGACCGGCGACCCGGCCGTGCTGGGCGAGCAGATGGCCCGCCTCGCGCGGCTGGCCCATCGGGTCGTCTGGGTCAACCCCCGGAAGGCGGCCGCGGGCTACGAGCCGCTCGTGGCGGGGATGGCGGCGGCGCTCCCGCACGTCGACGCCTTCGTCAGCGGCCATTCCGTCGCCGCGCTCGACGACGTGCTGGACGCGATCAGCGGGCCGCGGCGCTGACGCCGCGGCGGCGGTTCAGCGCAGGGCGGGCGCCGGTCGCGCCACCCGGGCCGCCAGGTCCTCGCCCCAGCGGCGGGCGCGGTCCAGCTCGCCGTCCAGCAACGGGCCGTGCGTCCCGTCGACGCGGAAGGTGGTGGCCGGCACGGCGAGCCGGATGCCGAGGCGCCGCAGCCGCCGGGCCGCGGCC
>DASSGC010000679.1:0-10148 GCA_035693765.1 Acidimicrobiales bacterium | reverse complement strand
CACGGCCGCCACGACCCGGTCGACGTGGTCCTGGCCCTCGTAGAGCTGGCGCAGCAGCCAGAAGCGCAGGAACCGGGCCAGCGAGTAGCGGAGGTACACGCCGGTGCCGATCACGCTCACGGCCAGCATCGCCACCGCCAGGATGATCGCCGACAGCACGTTGCGGCTGTCGTCCATGCGCAGCGACGCGAGGTAGGTGACCAACCCCGCGACCACGCCCCCGACGGCCGCCGCCGCCCCCAGCGCCTGGTACAGGCCGTCGCGCCGGCCGCTGGTGGCCACGCCCAGCTTCGCCGCCTCGGTCTGCAGCCGCTCGATGCGCTCGTTCATGGCTTCTCCTCATCCACCCAGGTAGGCGTTCGACAGATCGGACCGCAGCTCGTCGGGCGTGCCGACGTGCGCGATCTCACCGTTGACCATCACCGCCGCCCGGTCGGCGATGCCGAGCACCGCCCGGGCGAACTGCTCGACGACCAGGATCGAGATGCCCTCGCCCGCCACCTGGGCCACGATCTCGTAGAGCTCGCCGACCACGATCGGGGCCAGCCCCATCGACAGCTCGTCGAGCAGCAGCACCGCCGGATCGGCCACCAGCGCCCGGCACAGGGCCAGCATCTGCTGCTCGCCGCCCGACAACGTGCCCGCGAGCTGGTTCCGCCGGTCGGCCAGGCGGGGGAACCGCGCGTAGGCGACCTCCTCGACCTCGGCCAGCGACCCCCGCACCTGGGTCGTCATCCACAGGTTGTCGCGCACGCTCAGGTTGGGGAACACGCCCCGGCCCTCCGGGATCGTGCACACGCCGATGCGCGCCAGCTCGTGGCTGGGCGCGCCGGTCACGTCGTGCCCCCCGATCCGCACCGCCCCGGCCGTCGGCGCCAGCAGGCCCGCGGCCACCTTCACCGTGGTCGACTTGCCGGCGCCGTTGGCGCCGAGCAGCGCGACCACCGCACCCGCCGGCACGTCCAGGTCGATGCCGTGGAGCACCTCGATCCCGCCGTAGGCCGCCCGGACGCCGGCCAGCTCGAGCAGCGGCAGCGGCTCCGTCCCGATCCCGTCGCGGCCGCGGGCCCGACTCCCGGCCCCGGCGGCGGTCACGGCGGCGGTCACGCCACACCGTCCGGGGTGCCCAGGTACGCCTCGATCACGGCCGGGTCGGCGCGGACCGCGTCCGGGGGCCCCTCGGCGATGGTCCGTCCGTAGTCGAGGACGTGGATCGTCTCGCACACGTCCATCACCAGCGACATGTCGTGCTCGACCAGGCACACCGCCAGGCCGTCGCCGGCCAGCCGCCGCAGCAGCCGGCCGAACGCGACCGTCTCCTCCTCGGTCTGTCCCGCGGCAGGCTCGTCGAGCAGCAGGACGGTCGGCCGGGTCATCAGGGCCCGGGCCAGCTCGACCACCCGGGCCTGGCCCGTGGGGATCTCCGACACCTGCCGGTCGGCGATGCCCGCCAGCCCGGTCAGCTCGACGATCCGGTCGGTCTCCTCGCCCGGGTCGATGCCCCGCCGCCACGGCACGGCGCCCCACCGGTTCCGGATGTCGCCGCCGACGCGGATGTTGTCACGCACGGTGAGCGACGTGAACAGCTCCAGCCGCTGGAAGGTCCGGGCCAGCCCCAGGCGGGCCCGCTTGTGCGGCGGCGCGCCGGTGACGTCGCGCCCGTCGAGCAGCACCCGCCCGGCCTGCGGTCGCAGCAGCCCGCACACGACGTTGAACAGCGTCGTCTTGCCCGCGCCGTTGGGCCCGATGAGCCCGGTCACCACCCCGGGCGGCACCGCGACGGTCGTGTCGGCCAGCGCCGACCGCCCGCCGAACCGCACCGAGATGCCGCGTGCCTCGAGGCGGGTCACGGCGCGCTCTCCACAGGCGGCAGGTCGAGGGCGGCGTCGAGCCGCACCCGGTCGGCGGGACGGAACGGCCGGCTCACCCCCACCAGCTCCAGCGGCAGGTCGCCGTCGACCGCAGGGACGGCGGCGGGCACCTCGTCCGGCGCCAGGCGCCGGGACAGCGGGGGCAGCACGGCCGCCACGGCCGCGAGCGCCACCACGAGCCACCAGTTGCTGATGGCGTGGGCACGGGCGAGCACGTAGGCCGCGGCGACCGCGGCCAGGGCGACCGCCAGCGCGGGGCGCACCCGCGGCTGCCGCAACCGGTCGACGTCCACCAGGATCCGCTCCACCGCCCCGGTCGGGTTGCGGCCGATGCTCGCCCCCAGCAGGGCGGGCAGCACGGTCGTCAGCCGGGCCAGGAAGTCGAACAACCCCTCCAGCTCGGTGTGGTCGGCCCCGAGCTTGTTCATGGTGTTGGCCACCGCCATGAACATGACCCCGAACAGGATGCCGCCCAGCAGGGCGCCGCTCACGTAGCCGATGCCGCCCACGACGGTGAGCATGAGCAGCGAGAGGCTGAGGAACAGGTCGAAGCGGTCGAGGTTGGTCGACCCGATCTGGGCGGTCATCAGCGCCCCGCCGACGCCGGCGATGGCGGCCGACAGCATGAACACCGAGAGCTTCAGCGACAGCAGGTTCTGCCCGAGCGTGGCCGAGGCCGCCGGGCTGTCGCGCATGGCGGCGAGGCGGCGCCCGTAGCTGCTCTGGCGCAGGGCCACCAGCCCCACCCCGAGCGCGGCGAAGAGCACGGTCAGGAACATGAGGAACGTGCCGCGGTCGGCCAGGTCGAACGGCCCGAACCGTGGGCGGGGCACGATCAGGTTGCCGCCGGGGAAGATGCTGAACCGCGTGTGCAGCAGGGGCAGGCGGCGGTCGGTGATCTCGCGCAGCAGCATGTTGGAGACGAACACCCCGAACGCCATCGTCGACAGCGCCAGGTACAGGCCGCGCAGGCGCAGCGACGGCAGCGCCACCAGCGCCCCCACCAGCGCGCAGACCACCGCGGCCAGCAGGTAGCCGCCGAGCGTCGTGCGGGCCGAGGTGCCGCTGCCGCTGATGCCCCAGTGGTGCACGACGATGGCGCCGATGGCGCCGAACGACAGCACGGCCAGGTTGATCTCACCGGCGTAGCCCGTCAGCAGCACCAGCGACAGGGCGATCACGCTGGCCGCCATGGCGAAGCCGAGATCGTTCACCGCGGTGGGCGCCAGCAGCGACCGCAGCAGCCACATGCCCGCCACGAGGGCGACGGCCGCCACCACCGCGTTCCGCAGCGTCGGCTGGCGGAACCGCTCCCGCGAGCGCAGCACGGTGGCGCCCCGCAGCCGGTCCTGGGGCAGGAACAGCAGCACGGCGAACAGCACGATCATGGGCAGCGACACTCGGAAGTTGCCGGTCCAGGTCCAGTCGTCGGCCGGGAAGTAGCCGATGACGTAGCTGCCGAGCAGCCCGAGCACCAGCGCCCCCACGAACGTCCGGGGCACGCTGCGCAGCCGGCCGAACATCGCCGCCGCGAAGGCGTCGATCACGAGCAGGGTCAGCGCCTGGGCGCTCATGGCCTGGCCCTGGATCGGCGTGACGAGCACACCGGCCAGCGCGGCGAGGAAGGCGCCCAGCGCCCACGACGCCAGGGCCAGCCGCTCGGGCTGCCCCGCGTTGAGCTCCAGCAGGTCGGGGTCGTCCACCACCGCCCGCATGGCGACCCCGGTGCGGGTGGAGGTGAACAGCCAGCGCAGCCCGAGCGCCACCAGCCCGGCCACGACGACCGCGGCGATCTCGTGCCAGGCCAGGTTCACGCCGGCCACGCTCACCGTGCGGTCGGCGCCGAAGAACATGGGGAACAGGCGGGGCGTGCGGGGCGTCGGGTCCCACACCCAGACGCTGAGGGCCAGGAACCCCAGCATGACGCTCACCGGCACGATGATGCGGGTGACCTCCGAGGTGCCCCGCAGGCCCCGCATCACGACCCCGTAGAGCAGGGCGCCGAGCAGCGGCGCCAGCACCCCGAGCACCACCACCAGCGCCACGGGGGCCGGCCAGCCCCAGCCGTAGCGGAGCTGCCAGTAGCTGAAGGCCGCCAGCATGGCCACCGCCCCGTGGGCGAAGTTGAAGATGCCCGAGGTGGTGTAGGTGACGACCAGGCCCGACGCGGCGATGCCGTAGACGCCGCCGGTCACCAGGCCGAGCACGGTGTACTGGAGGAAGGTGTCCATGCCGGTCGCTCCGCGGCCTCAGGGCAGGTACACGGTCGAGATCCGGTTCTCGTCCAGCTCGGCCTGGTCGACGACCGGGCCGCTCAGCTCCACCACGCCGTCGGGGTCGCAGGTGAACTCGCCCGGCTCCTCGGGCGCCACCTGCACCCACTCGGTGCCGTCGAGCTTGACCACCAGCTGGCACTCGGGCGGCAGGTTCTCGCCCGGGTTGGCCTCGGGGTGGAGGCCGCCGCCGTCCCAGCTCGTGATCTTGGACAGCTCGTCGACCACGCAGTCCCGCGACAGCTCGTCGCAGCGGGAGGCCGCCGTCGCCCACAGCAGGAACGCGGAGGTGGCCTGCTGCCCGAGCTGGCTGATGTCGCCGTCGTGGGCCTCCACGATGTCGACGTACGTCTGCGTGGCCGACCCCTCCTCCGCGCTCTCGAACGGGGCGAAGTTCATGCGGACGTAGACGTTGTCGCCGTTGCCGCCGACGTTCCAGTCGGCGAACGACTGGAGGTAGTTGTTGGAGTCGGCGAGCCAGACGGGCTCGAAGCCGATCTGGGCCGCGTCGTCGAGCAGGTTCTGCAGGTTCGGGTAGGCCTGGCCGATGTAGTAGACGAGCTCCACCCCGCAGTCCTTGAGCTTCTGGGCGAACGGCTTCCAGTCGGGCTCGCCGGCGATGTTGTACTCCTGGTCGCAGCCGATGAACTCGAAGCCGAAGTCGGGGAACGACTGCAGCACCTTCTCGCGGGTGTCCTTGGTGGCGGCGAAGTTGCCGTACATGATGGCCGCCTTCTTCACCTCGTCGGGATGCAGCTCGGCGAGGTCGGCCGCGGCCGTGGCGACGACCATGTCGGCCGGGTTGGGCACCGGCTGGAACGCCATCGGCCCGTTGGCGAAGGCGGGGCTGACCGCGTAGGTGGGCACGGCCGGCAGCCCGCAGCCGACCCGGGTCTCCTCCTGGCCGGAGTCGAACGCCCACGCCTCGCCGACCAGCATGAACACCTCACCGCACGCCTGGGTCATGGCGTTGACGACGTTGGTGATGGCGGCGTCGTAGTAGTTGCCGACGATCTCGCGCCCGTTGATGCCGCCCTGCTCGTTGCACCAGTCGATCATCGCCTCGATGGCGTGGCTGGTCTCGTGGCTGAGGCCGGGGGACTGGGGGTAGCCGGCGTCGTCGCCGTAGCCGATGACGACCTGGTCGTCCGTGACGCCCTGGTCGCCGCCCGCGGTGGCGTCGCCCTCGCCGCAGGGCGAGTCGAGCGTGCCGAACGTGTCGCCCGCGGCGCCGTCGCCGCCATCGCCGCCGTCGGCCTCGCCGCTGTCAGGCGCGTCGCCCGCGGCGGCCGGGTCGTCCCCGCGGTCGGAGCTGCAGGCGCCGGCGATGGCGACGAGTACGGCCAACACGCCGACGAAGCGCGATGAGGTCCTGCGCACAGCCGTGTCCCCCTTGTTCGGCGGAGCCGTCCGGGGCACCCACCCGGATCTGACGGTCCGTCACGTCTTGACCGTAGCGCGTCACCGCTGCCCGGGCAGGCGCATCAGTTCGATGCGGGTGCCGTCCGGATCGGTGCAGTAGACGAAGTCCAGGACGTCGGCGCCCTCGCCGAAGGTGGTGCGTGTGCCGTCGACCACCATGCCGCCGGCCTGCACGACCCGGGCGGCCGCGGCCCCCACGTCGGCCACCCGCACCGACAGGTGCGTGAGGCCCAGGCGGTTCACCGGGCGACGTTCCCCGCCGCCGCTCCAGCCCGGCGCCTCGAAGTGGAGCAGCTCGACGGTGACGCCGTCGCGACGCAGGAACTGCGACCGCAGGACCACGCCGTCGATCTCCATGAGCCGGCCGAACTCGGGCCCGACCTCGTAGCTCTCGGTGGGCTCGAAGCCGAGGCCGTCGCGGTAGAACCGGAGGGCCCGGTCGAGGTCGGCCACGCAGATGCCGACGTGCGACACGCGCGACGGCCCGCTGCCGGCCGGAAGCGCGGCCAGCACGGTCGCCACGACCTCGCCCGGCGGCCGCTCGCCGGCGTCGACGGTGAGGTCGGCCACGTCGCGGAACGCCGCATCGCGCCGGGCCGCGAGCGCGGCGGCCTCGGTTGCGCCGACCGGGCGGCGGTGACCCTCGCCGTCGTGTGCACCAGCGCCACCGGCGTCACGGGCGCCACCGGCGCCGCCGGCATCACGGTCGTCGCGCGCACGACCGACCGCGGCCAGGCGGGCGGCGAGGACCTCGGGCCCAGCCGTGAGCCACACCACGACGTGCGGGGCGAGCGCGGCTCGGCAGCGGGCGTCGTCGACCGTGCTGGCCGCCGCGGTCACCACCGACGGCACATCGGCGTCGAGCGCGGCGAGCAGGTGGTCGGCCTCCCAGCGGTGCAGCGCGGCCACGCCCTCCGCCGCCGCCAGCTCGCGGCCGGTCGTCCCGCGGGCGCCGGCCAGGTCGCGGTCGCTGTCGCGCAGCGGCCGGCCCAGCCGGCCGGCGAGCGCCTCGCCGACGGTCGACTTTCCGACGGCCATCGGTCCGACCAGCACCACGTGCCGCAGGTCTCTAGGCCGCAGGTCTGCACGCCCCACATCCATCCCGCCGTCCTACCAGGTGGCGCGCGGTCGACCGGTACAGTCCACGGAATGCACCCGGGCGACCACCCGACGCGGGCAGGGCGGGCGCGCGGCCGGACGGCCGCGGTGATCCCGGCGCGCAACGAGGCGGCGACCATCGGTGCCGTCGTGTTCGCCGCGCTCGACGCCGGCCGCGTCGACGAGGTCCTGGTGGTCGACAACGCGTCCACCGACACCACCGCCGGCGTCGCCGCCGCCCACGGTGCCCGGGTGGTCCACGAGCGGACGCCCGGCAAGGGCGAGGCGATGCGGGCCGGGGTGGCCGCCACCCGCGCCGACGTGATCGTCTTCCTCGACGCGGACCTCGTCGGGCTCCGGCCCGACCACGTCGACCGGCTGGTGGCCGCCGTGGCCGACGGCCACGCCGACATGGCCTGCGGGCTGTTCGACCGGGGCCCGGTGGCCAATGCGATCTTCCTGGAGGGCCTGCCGGTGCTGACCGGGCAGCGCGCCCTGCGACGGGCCGTCTTCGACCAGTTGGACCTGGCCGACGTCCGGGGCTACCGGGTCGAGGCCGCGCTCAACAGCCTGGTGGCCCGGCGCGGGCTGGCCCGCCACGACCAGGTGCTCGACGGCCTGTGGCACCGCACCAAGGAGGAGAAGCTGGCCAGCCCGGTGCTGGGCCACGCCGCCAAGCTGGGCATGCTGGTCGTCGCCTGCTGGAGCTACCTCCGCTTCGCGGTCGCCCGCCGCACCCTCGAACCGGCGCGCTGACCGCGATCGGCGACGGCGGGCTAGCCCGACTCCCACGGCCGTGAGCGGGGCTCGTCGTAGAGCACGCCCACGTGCTCTCCGTCGATCGCCCGGTTGGCGTGCGCCAGCCACTGGTCGGCGCCGGCCAGCGGCGCCGGCATGGCGTCGCGGGCGAACCACCCGACGTCGCGGGTCTCCAGGGGATGGGCGGCCAGCGTGCCGCCGGTGGCACGGCACAGGAACACGAGGCTGTAGAGCGGCACCCGGGTGAACCCCAGCCGCAGGCCGTCGAGCAGGGCGATGAGGCGGATCGGCTCGCACTCGATGCCCGCCTCCTCGTGCACCTCCTTCACGGCGATCTCGCTGGCCGAGTAGCCGATGTCGGCCCAGCCCGTGGGGTAGAGCCAGATGCCGCTGTCGGCCCGCTGGATCAGCAGGATCTCCTTGGCGTCGTTGTAGACGACCGCTCCCACCGCCACCTTGGGCGTGATGTAGCCGGCCACGCCCTCGCCCACGCCCTTCATCCACTCGTCGACGAAGTGCTCGGCGTCGAAGCCCTCGTCGGCCTGCGCGGCGGCCCGGATGTCGCCGGCCACCGCCAGCACCTCGTCGAACCGCTCGCGCTCGTACAGGCTCTGCGTGAACCCGAGGCCGGTGCGGGCGATGCCGGACAGGGCCTCGGCCCAGCGGATGAGGTCCTGGCGGGTCGGGGGCAGGCGGCGACTCACGGAAGTGACGTTATCGGGAACGCTTCGGGCGGCCCGGGCGTCACTAGGCGTAGAGTCGGCGAGACGCGCCCGTGGTGCGCGAGTGGGGGAAACGCATGGGACGGCGGCGAGGTCCACGGTGGCCGGCTGCCCTGTTGGCCGCGTGCGCGGCAGCAGGCACGCTGGTGTCGACGGGGGCGGCGCCCACGGGCGCCCAGGAGCCCGGGATGACGGTGACGGTCACGCCCGACGCCGGCCTCCTCGACGGCGAGGCGGTGACCGTCACCGTGTCGGGCGCGACCCCGGGCGCCGGGCTCTTCGCGGCCCAGTGCCTGGCCGGCGTATCGCCGAGCGGCCGCGGGGGAGGTTGCCTCTACAACGACAGTGCGTCCGCCCCGGCCGACGCGACCGGTTCGGCCACCCTGACCCTGCGGGTCGACGCGCGGTTCGTCGACGACGTCACGGGCCAGGTGGTCGACTGCCGGGTCCCGGGCACGTGCGCCGTCACGGTGTCCGACGAGTTCCTGAACGAGGTGGGCGCGCCGCTCGTGTTCGCCCCCGACGCGCCCCTGGCCCCGCCGCCGGTGATGACCGTCAGCCCCGCCGACGACCTCGTCGACCGCCAGGCGGTCACCGTCGACGTCACCGGCATGGTGTGGTCGGACTGGGCCAGGCTCGTCCAGTGTGCGGCGGGAACGGTCGAGCCCGGCGGCTGCGACAACGAGACCACGGCGTACGTCGACGTGGCCGACGGCGCGTTCACGGCCGAGCTCCCGGTGTCGGCCGTCATCGACACCTGGACCATGGGCGCCGTCGACTGCCGGGTCCCCGGAAGCTGCGTGCTCGTCGCGACCAGCGACTTCGGGCAGACGCCGGAGAAGGCGGCCGTCGCCCCGCTGGCGTTCGACCCCGGCACGGTCGTGTCCCCCGGCTCGATCACGCTCGACCCGTCCGCCGACCTGGTGGACGGCCAGGAGGTCACGGTCACCGGCTCGGGCTTCACGCCCGGCTGGGTCTCGCTCCACGTGTGCGGCCCGGAGCCGTCGTCCGAGTCGTGCGCCTGGACGGGTGGCGAAGCCGAGGTCGGCGCCGACGGCGCGTTCTCCGCACCGGTCCGGCTCACCGCCGTCGTGGCGGGCCCGTCCGGTGACCTCGACTGCCGCACCGCGCAGCCGCGCTGCCTCCTGGTGGCGACCGGTGGTGCGGTGACGTCGCCCCGCGCTGGGCGGGCCGAGCTGGCGTTCCGCGTCGACGGTCCGCTGCGGCCCGGACCGTCCGTGCGCGTCGACCCGTCGACCGACCTCGGCGACCCTGCGCTGGTGACGGTCACCGCGACCGGGGTCTCGCCGAACAGCAGCGCCACCATCGTGGTGTGCGCGGCCGGCCAGCCGGCGCTCTGCGACCCGGAGACGTACGCCTTCGCCTACCCCGACAGCGACGGCACGCTCGGCCCGGTCGACCTGGGCGTGGCGGCGCAGTTCACGGCCGAGGGGGGCGGGACGGTCGACTGCCGCGCCGCGCCCGGCTGCGAGGTCGTCGTGCGCGAGGGCGCCGGCGGCCGGCGCGGCACGGCGGCGCTGGCGTTCGCCCCGGCGACCGGGGACGAGGAACGGTACCGCGACCCCGTGTTCGATGAGGTGACCGTCACCCGCGACGTCGTCTACGGCACCGCCGCCGACGCCGCCGGCACCACGGTGCCGCTGAGCCTCGACATCTACGAGCCCGCCGGCGACACGGCCGCGCAGCGGCCGGTGGTGGCCTGGCTGCACGGCGGCTGGTTCGGCGGCGACGACCGCGAGGCCATGGCGTCCTACGCCGAGGACCTCGCCCGCAAGGGCTATGTCGCCGTCTCCGTCGGCTACCGGCAGCGCCCCGGCCTGCACTGCTGCCCCAGCGACGACGCTGCGGCGATCACGGCGGCGCTGCTCGACGTCCACGACGACGCCGCCGCCGCCGTGCGGTGGCTCCAGGAGCACGCCGCCGACCACCGCATCGATCCGCGGGCCATCGCGGTCGGCGGGGTCGAGGCGGGGGGGTCGGGC
>DASSGC010000678.1:0-7853 GCA_035693765.1 Acidimicrobiales bacterium | reverse complement strand
ACGGGCGGATCACCGACGACATGACCGTCGGTGGCCCACTCGCCAGCGATGCTCCAGAGTCGTTCGTGCTTTCGGTCCGTGTTGTCGGGCAAGGGCTGCCTCCTCACGTCACAAAGTGCGGCCGATGCGCTCGTGAGCCCTGCGGACCCGCGAGACGATCTGCACATCGTTCGCCCATGAGACTTGCGCCGGCGGGAAAACTCATCGCCTCGGCGTGGTCACGAGGACCGCCCTGGCCACATGCGTTCCGCGGATTGCGGACTCGGCAACGGCGCATCCGGCCTCGGGCGCGCGACGCCTGAGTGCAGTGGATCGGTCGTTCGGTACGGGTCGTCGGCGACGGCGCCTCAGCCGAGCCCAGAGGCCCCGGAAGCGCCGTGGGTTGGCCGTGGGCTCAAGCGGACGTCGTTCTGGTGCCACCCCCCTGTGCGGTCGCCGCCGGCGAGGACGGACGCCGAACGCCGATCCGGTGGGTCTGACCGACAGTCGCTCGACCCCGTGGCTGCTGGTGGGGACGTTCGCCCCTACCTGGGCACGAGCCGAGCGGAGCACCTTGGGAAACGACGACCTCGGGAGGCGCGATGGCCCACCTTGCCGGCTTCAAGCCCAACGTCGATCCCGAGGTTGCCTACCGCCTCCTCCAGCAGCGACTCGACCGCAACGTGACCGGGGCACCTGAGTCGCCGACGTTCCAGAAGATCCTTCGCCTGCTCTTCACCCCTGACGAGGCGCGCGTCGCCCGTCACATCTCGCAGTTCATCTCGGTCGACGCCCTCTCCGAGCGCACCGGTGTCGATCGGGGCGAGCTCGACGTCATGATCACCGCGATGGCCCGGAAGGGCCTTGTGCTCGACCTCGAGCAGAACGGGCGGCGGTATGCGTCGCTCGCTCCGGTGGTCATCGGCTTCTACGAGTTCACGTTCATGCGCACCCGTGACGACGCGCCCATGGAGACCCTCGCAGAACTGTTCGAGAGCTACTTCGACGAGGGTGCGTTGCCGCATGCGGTGTTCCAGATGAACACCCAGATTGGGCGGTCGCTGGTCCGGGAGGAGTCTCTTCCCGCTGAGCTGCCCACGGAGGTGTTGGACTGGGAGCGGGCAACGTCGATCGTGCGGTCGGCCCACAGCGTCGCGGTATCGCTTTGCCCGTGCCGCCACCATGCACAGCTCGTCGGGCGCGGCTGCGGCAACCCGCTGCGTACGTGCTTGTCCTTCGACGGCGCCGCGGATGCTCTCGTTCGAGCCGGGATCGCCGAATCGATAACCAACGACGACGGGCTCGAGATCCTCACCGAGTGCAAGGCGGCGGGGCTGGCCCAGACGGCTGACAACGTGCAGTATGGCGTCACCTACATGTGCAACTGCTGCGGCTGCTGCTGCGGGATGATGCGCTCCATCAAGCGGTTCGCCATCCCCAACGGGATCGTGAGCTCCAATTGGCTCGCCGTCGTTGATCACGCTGTTTGCCGTGGCTGCGGGAAGTGCGTCAAGGCCTGTCCGGTTGAGGCGATCCACCTGGAGCCCACCGAGGGGAAAGGACTCCGTCGCAACTGGGCGATCATCGACGCCGAGAAGTGCCTCGGCTGCGGCGTCTGCTACCAGGTGTGCCGGTGGGGGGCCCGATCGATGGTGCCGCGCCCGCACCGTTCGTTCACGCCGGAGACCACGTTCGACCGGATCGTCGCCATGGCGATCGAGCGGCGCAAGCTCGGCGACCTGTTGCTTGACCAGACCGACGGATGGGCTGCCCACGCGCTCGCCCGCCTCCTCCACGTCTTCGAACAGACGCCGGTCGCCACCGCTCTCGTCGGCATCGAGCCGCTCCGCTCGACGTTCCTGCGCACGATGGTTGCCGGAATGCGCCGTGGGGCAGCCAGCGGCACCGGATGAGCGTCCCCAGCCTGTGAGAGACGACGACGGTATGCCGTGTCCTCGATGGAGCAGTGGTCACACCAGGAGATGCAACCGCTGATCGGCGAGCCGAACTGCCACCTGCTGTCCCCACGTCAGGGACAAGGCATCGGACTCGATCCCGTCGCCGAAGATCACCAGGTCGGACTCGGCGATCATCACGAGCTCTTGGCCCACGTCGAGCAGCCCTTCGGTGCAGTCGGTGCCGGTCGCCGGCGAAGGCCAGGCTTCCCGCACGAACCAGCTGAGTCTCGGCTCGTCGAAGCCGGGCAAGGCGATCGTGCTGTGCCGTTCGAGCCAGGCGGACCGGCACCATCCGGTCGAGCCGGTGCCCGTTCCGATGAGCACACCCGAGGAGGAGTGACGTTCGGCGCGCCCGTCAGGCGCGGCAATGCGGTACCTCGCTGATTGGTGCGTCGGGTGGCCAACGAAGACCTCGTTGAGCGCACGTAGCCGCTGCCCGTCGTCGACGTTCGCCTGAACCATCACCCGGGCCTGCACGTGCGCGCCCACGTCGTCGGCGACCGCCTGCGCGAGCAGCGAGCCGATCGCGTCGGGTCGATGCGGCACCAGCACGCCCGGGTTGCGCTCGGGTTCGGGGTCGATCCCGACGACGACTTGTCCGGTGAGGTACTTGGCGACGTTGGCGACGAGGCCGTCTTGGCCAACGGCCACGATGACGTCTTCCGGTCCGAACACGAATCGGTTGAGGTCGCTGCGCTCGACGTTGCCGCGACGCCAGTCGATCGGGATGGCCCGTGCCACCGCCTCGAGCGCATGGCGCTGCGCCGCGTGGCGAGCCTCGACGTCGTCGAGGCTCCGTCCACGGTTGCTCAAGAAGAACGCGACCTGCTGGCGGGTGCCGTGCCGGGCGATGAGCTCCTCGAGCTCGGCGCGCCGGTGCACGACAACTGCCCGCGGCGTGAGGGTCACCCTGCCTCCGGCTGGACAGGCCCGCCGGCGAAGCGGGCGAGCAGCGGGGTGAGCAGATCGGGTGTGAGGTTCAGGGTGCCGATCTGGGGGAGGTTGCCGACCAGCTCCTTCACGGCGAGACCGAGCAGCGTGGCGGCCTCGAGGTCGCGGTAGGCGGCGATCCTCGCAGCTTCGGCGTCGGCCTCCGCGGTGCCGACCGCTCGTGTGGCGTCGGCCTGGGCGTCAGCAAGCAGCCGTTGCTCACCGGCTCTTGCTTCGGCCTGGATGCGGCCGGCTGCGGCCTGCTCGGTAGCGCGCTTGCGATCGTTCTGACCCTTCTGCTCGACGAGCTGCTCCTCACGGCGGGCGAGCTCGATCTGGTTCTGCAGCTCGTTCTCGGCGATGGCCCGCTCACGCTCGACGGCGAGTGCCCGCCGCTCGTAGGTGGCCTTGTCGGCGTCTTGCTGCACGTGCTCGCGCATCGGTGTCTGCAGCGCCCGCTCGATCTCGGGCTCGGCCCGTACGGCGACGACGCGGACGTCGACGATCCCAAGCCCCGTGTCGGCGATGCGAGGGTCAGCGGCCAGGCCGGTCGCGATTCGGTCCCGTACGGCGGCCATGCCTTCAGCCAATGCCTGCGGCAAGGTCATACGGGCGAGCAGATCGAGCGCGTGCTGCTGGGCAAGCTCGGTCAGCAGTCCCCCGACCTGCTCGAGCGGGGTCGCCCGCCACACACCACGTTCGGGGTCGATCCCGAAGTCGACTCGGGTGGCCGCAGTCTCGGGATCGACAACGCGGTACGTGATCGTCGCCTGCACGGTCACATCTTGGAAGTCGACCGTCCGGCCGTGGAACAGCAACGGCTGCTCCCGGTCGTCGACGGGGACTTCGCTGAGGGCGGCGTTGAGCGGACGGAACCAGAAAGCCTGGCCGGCACCGTCGTGAACCAGCTGGCCCTTGCGCAGGTGCCGGATGTGAGCGGTCGGGTTGGCCCGCAGGTGCCGCGCAAACAGGAACTTCGTGATGTCAGCCATCGTCCTCTCTTTCTCGTCATCTCGACGATAAAGGGCTTCTGGACTTCTCGTCAAGTTGACGATTACGCTGTTGGTGTGGCTCAGGCGCTACGCAAGACGGCTGCGATCACGGTCGACCTCGTCGTCCTCACCGTGCGCAACGACGAGCTCGTGGCTCTGGTCGTGAAGCGCGGGGTGCCTCCGTACCGGGGACGATGGGCGCTTCCCGGAGGCTTCGTCGACGAGGACGAGGACCTCCCCGACGCCGCCGCTCGGGAGCTCGAGGAGGAGACCGGGATAGCGGCGGACGTCGCACACCTCGAGCAGCTCGCCACCTACGGGGCACCCAGGCGCGATCCACGAGGCAGAGTCGTGAGCACGGCGTATCTGGCGCTCTTACCCGATCTCCCGTCTCCGACCGCTGGCAGCGACGCAGCCGGCGCGCGCTGGCTGCCGATAGCCGAGGCGCTGGACGAACCGACCCGACTGGCGTTCGACCATCACATGATCCTCGGCGACGGTGTCGAGCGGGCCCGAGCGAAGCTCGAGTACTCGCCACTCGCCGCCGCGTTCTGCGGTGACCTGTTCACGATCGCCGAGCTTCGCCGCGTGTACGAGGCGGTGTGGGGTACTTCGCTCGACCCACGCAACTTCCACCGCAAGGTCACAACGACACCGGGCTTCGTGCAAGCGACCGCGGAGACGACGACACGCGACGGCGGCCGGCCGGCGCAGCTCTACACGCGCGGGGATGCCGGGCTGCTGCACCCAGCGATGCTCCGGCCTCGATAAAGCGGTTGACACGCGCGAGCGAAGAGCGGATCCTAGCGTTCCTATGGCACGCATCTTCACCGCCGAACGAATGCTCCAGGGCCAGGCCCTGTCGAGCTTCGGCGCGTCCGCGTGCTTGCCCGGCACATACCTCGATCATGAGGTGAAGCCGGGACGACGGGACTCTGCCAATCGTGGCAGGCCCGTCGTGCGCCGGTAAGGCGCAGCACTTCTCGCCGATCTCGCCAGCGTTTCACCCCTCATCGCGCACAACGTCATGCGCGCACTCTCCACCTTGGGCTCGAGCCACGGCGGTGTCGCGGTCTCCAAGACCGACGACCGGAGGTTCGACTCCTTCCGAGCCTGCTTCAACGCGCCCAGCAACCAGTCGGGACACCAGCACCTTGACAACTACAGAGACATCGTCGTCGAGGCCAGCGCCACCTGGCTTCGACATGGGTCGGTCGCGCCATGGGGCGCAGCTGGTTGTAGACCAGCCGTCTTCCGACACAGGGGGTTCGATTCCCTCCCGGCCCACCGCGCGCGTCACGCCTGACAGGTAGGGCACCGGGCTCTTACCCCGGACGAGACTGGGTTCGAGGCCCAGGGCGCGCACCACGCCGCCGTAGCTCAGCCGGCCAGAGCAGCTGCCTGTCGAGCAGAAGGTCACGGGTTCAAGTCCCGTCGGTGGCGCCACGTCGACGTGGCCGAATGGAGAAGGCACCGGTCTACGAAACCGGAGAGTGCAGGTTCGACCCCTGCCGTCGACGCGAATCTCGCCGTAGCTCAGTGGACGAGAGAGCACCGCCCTCCGAAGGCGGGGGTCGCACGTTCGAGTCGTGCCGGCGAGGCGTGATGTCAGAGATCAGGCCCTTGTAGCTCAGCGAGGCAGAGCGCGTCCCCGGTACGGACGAGGTCGTGGGTGCAACTCCCACCGAGGGCTCCATCGCTTCCTCCATGCCGCGGTAGTCCAACGGTCACGACGCCGGGCCCTCATCCCGGAGGCCGGGGTTCGACACCAACGACCGACAAGAAGGAGGGGGTGACATGCCCACCAACGTGAACGACAGGCCGATCTCCTGGGCGTCGGAGATCGACGACCAGACGATCCGCCAGGCCGAGAAGGCAGCGCGGCTGCCGAGCGCCAGCGGGTGTGGGTTGTGCTGCACTCGGGGTCGCGTGGCATCGGCAACCAGCTGGCGCAGGCGCACATCGCCAAGGCGCGCAAGCTGGCCAAGGATCTCGAGCTGCGGCTCGAGGATCCGGACCTCGCGTACTTCGTGGAGGGCACGCCCGAGTTCGCCGCCTACATCGGCGACATGCTGTGGGCCCAGGACTACGCCCGGGCCAACCGCGATCAGATGATGGACAACGCGATGCGCGAGGTGTTCGCGTTCCTCGGCTTCGGTCGGGAGACGCGGCGCATCAACTGCCATCACAACTTCACCCAGCGCGAGGTCCACGGCGGCAACGAGCTCTGGATCACCCGCAAGGGGTGCGATCAAGGCTGACCGGGGCGACCTGGGTGTGATCCCCGGTTCGATGGGCACGCGCAGCTACATCGTGCGCGGCAAGGGCAACGAGACGAGCTGGACGTCGTGCTCGCACGGCGCCGGCCGTCGCCACTCGCGCACCCAGGCGAAGAAGCTGTTCACCACCGCCGACCTCGCCCAGCAGATGGAGGGCAAGGTGTGGCTCGCCGGTCGGGCCGAGGCGCTGGTGGACGAGATCCCGGCTGCCTACAAGGACATCGATCAGGTGATGGCCGACCAGTCGGATCTGGTCGAGGTCCTGCACACGCTGCACCAGGTCCTCAACTACAAGGGCTCTGAGGCAGCAACTCGAGGATGGCCCCCGCCCGGACCGGGCCGGGCGGGGCACTCGGGTGGGCGTGGTGTCAGCGGGACAGCACGTCGGTGCCCCACACCGAAGGTGAGGGTTCGATTCCCTTCGCCCACTCTGTGCCGGCGAGGTCCGAACGGTCGGACGCTCGGCCCGTATCCGAGAAGCAGCGGGTTCGATTCCCGCCGCCGGCTCTGTCTGCTCGATGCGAAGAACGAGGGTTCCTTCACCTGTTACGTGAATGCCCGCAAGGGCGTGCACCTTCGATCGCTCGGTTCTCGAGCAGGCTCATGGTCCTGAAGCTCTGACGGTGGAGCGGCCGGTTGAAACCCGGCAGGAGGAGTAGGTCAGCGGCAGACCGCCTCCTTCACACGGAGGATGCCGGAGGTTCGACTCCTCCTTCGTCGACTGTGGCCGAGGTCTGAAGTGGTCGAGACGCCGGGTCGTGGCCCCGGAGGAAGCCGGTTCGAGTCCGGCCGGTCACCCCATCGCACTGCGGGAGATCTGGGATCAGCGAGGTCTCATACGCCTCGCGTGGCGGGTTCGATTCCCGCTCCCGCGACCACTGGGCCGGTGGCGCAACCAGGTAGCGCAGCTCCCCTGGTTCACGGGCCGGACCTTCCCGGTCAGCTGCGAAGGACGGGCTTCCTTCTGGTGAGGGCGTGCGGGTCACACCGTCGCCGCCGTTCGACTCGGCACCGCTCGTTCGCTCGGTTCCCTGACCCCACCGACCACAACAACCGACAACCGAACAGACAAGAGAGAGGAGGGCGTCATGCCGAAGTTCTCGGGCACCAAGCGGCGCCCGCTGCGTCCCAACCTGACCGCACCGATCGCGACCACGGGCGAGCGGACGCGCACCCACGAGGGTGGCGAGGCGTTCGCGCGCGATCCGGAGTCCGAGCTGTTCATGCTCGCCGTGACCAATGTGGTGGGCGAGGACACCTTCTACGAGCGCGCCGACAAGCGCGACGCCCGTTTCGTCGAGCTCGTGCACGCGGTGACCGCGTCGACCCCGGCGTTCATCGCGGGCGCTGATGTCGAGGCCGGCAAGGTCGGTTTCGCCCAGTACCTGCGCGAGGCGATGCTGATGCGGTCGGCGGCCGTCGTGATGGCCGCCGAGTACGTCGCGGCCGGCGGCCAGCGCGGCCGGTCGGTCGTGGCGCGTTCGCTGCAGCGCGCGGATGAGCCGGCCGAGCTGCTCGGCTACTGGCTCAGCCGCCACGGCCGCAACATCCCGATGCCGATCAAGCGCGGTGTCGCTGACGCCGCCCGTCGCCTCTACACCGAGCGCGCCGCGCTGCGCTACGACGGCCTGACGCGCCAGATCCGCATGGCCGACGTCATCGAGCTCACCCACCCGTCACCCCGCGACGATCGTCAGTCCGCGCTGTTCCGCTGG
>DASSGC010000677.1:0-3086 GCA_035693765.1 Acidimicrobiales bacterium | reverse complement strand
ATGCGCAGCTCGTGGTTCGACAGCGGGGTCTGGTCGTTCCAGCAGTAGGGCAGGCAGCGGAAGCCCTCGTAGACGAGCCCCTTGTCGTACAGCGTCTTGAACGCCCAGAGCACCGACTCCATGAAGGTCGGGTTGAGCGTCTTGTAGTCGTTGTCGAAGTCGACCCAGCGGGCCTGGCGGGTGACGTACTCGCGCCACTCGCCGCTGTACTTCATGACCGAGTCGCGGCACTTCGCGTTGAACGTCTCGATGCCGAGCTCGAGGATCTCGTCCTTGGTCTTGATCCCCAGCTGGCTCATCGCCTCGAGCTCGGCCGGGAGGCCGTGGGTGTCCCAACCGAAGCGGCGCTCGACGCGCCGGCCGCGCATCGTCTCGTAGCGGGGGACGATGTCCTTGACGTATCCGGTGAGCAGGTGGCCGTAGTGCGGCAGGCCGTTGGCGAAGGGTGGGCCGTCGTAGAAGACGAACTCGTTCGCTCCGTCCTCCCCCGCCGGCCGGTTCTCGATCGACGCGGCGAAGGTGTCGTCGGCCGCCCAGCGGGCGAGCACGGCATCCTCGATCTGCGGGAAGCGGGGGCTCGCGGGGACGCCGAACGCGGCGCCGGTGTGCTCACCGGTCGTGGAGACCTTCGGGTACGTCATGGGTGCTGCTCCTGCGGTCGTCGACTCGTCGTGCTCGGGACGAGGACGAAGGGTGTCGACACGGCATACGGGCGTATGCCGGGTGCGCACCTCCGCGGTACCACCTCGCTTGCCGCCCGGGGGCGACCGCTCTTTGCACCAGGTCGTGACGTGACCCCGACGTCCGGTTCTAGTGAGGACTTCGGGCGGATGCCGGTGGGTCCCGTTCTTCCGGAGGCTCGCCGCTGATGACGGCTCGAACGCCTGTGGCCGGGAGTCTACCGGCGCTCGGACGTCACCCGCTCGCGGGTTGCTGATGGGTGAGCGCCGACGGCACCGCTGATGCCAGACCCGGTGTGCGCCTCGGGTCCCGGCGAGGCGGTCGGTGGGGCGGAGCTCGGCGAGCACCCTGGGCCGCCACGAGCGCACCGACGCCCCGTGCCCACTGGGCGGGTTGGTGAGCCCGAGCCCCCGCCCTCCTGACCGCGGGCACCGATCACCTCCGCAGGGGGAGTAGAGTCGCGGCGTCGCCCTCCGGGGCGGCACCCACACGCACCTGTTCGGGGAAAGCCGGTCCAAGTCCGGCACTGTCCCGCAGCCGTGGGTCGCGACCTCACCGTCGCGACGAGTCGGAATGCCCGGCAGGTGCGAGCGGCTCCACTTCACCCGTCGAGGAATGCGGGACGGAGCCCGAGTGCCGGGTCTCCCCGGTGGTTCGGGCCATACGTCACGAACCGCTCAAGGAAGGCACCGATGTCCACCACCACCCGAGTCGCGCCGTTGCGGCTCGTCGGCACCCTGCTCGTCGCCGCCGCGCTCGTCGCAGGGCCGTCTGCGAGCGCGCTCGCCGAGCCCACACCCACCGCGTCGACCACGTCGGCGGCCACGGCATCCGCGTCGCCGTCGCCCAGCGCCTCCACGTCGCCCAGCGCCACGGCCGCACCCACCACCACCGCCGGTCCCACGGCCGGGTCCGGAACGACGCCGACGCCGGCGCCGAGCGCCGAGCCGTCGTCCGGCACGGGCGTGCCGGCCCCGGCCGTCGCCACGGCGACGCCCCCGCAGGCCCGACTCCTGGCGGCCGGGCCCGCCTCCCCGGAGGCTGAGGCCGCTGCCGGCTTCATCAGCCGAACCCTCGCGAGCGGTGGCGACCACTACGTCTACCCGGAGAGCACGTGGTTCGACGGGGGCAACACGATCGACGCGATCATCGCCCTGGATGCCGTCGGGTCCGAGCCGGCCCAGTCGGACAGCTCGTTCGCCTTCCTCGAGGCCAACGTCGGCGGGTACATCGGCACCGACTACGACTCCCTCTACGCCGGTCCGACCGCCAAGACCCTCCTCGGGGTGCTCAGCCACGGTGGAGATCCTTCCGCGTTCGGCGGCCTCGACCTCGTCGAGGAGCTGCAGGCGAGCGAGGGCGCCGTCGAGCCGGGCCGCTTCTCCGACCTGCCCGTGGACTGCGGCTTCTCGGAGTGCGACTACTCCAACACCATCGGGCAGTCGCTCGCACTCATCGCCCTCTCGCGGGCCGGTGAGCCACTGTCGACCGCCTCGGTCGAGGTGCTCCTCGACCAGCAGTGCTCGGACGGCGGTTTCCGGGGCACGATCGGGGGCGGCACGTGCGTCACCGACGCCGACGCCACGGCCTTCGCCGTCCAGGCCCTGATCGCGGCCGGCCGAACGCTCCTGTGCGGCACCGGCACGGATGGCCTCCCCGCCCGGGTGACGGCGGCCTCGGCCGCGGCCCTGGATCGGCTCGAGGCGCTCCAGGGACCGTCCGGCGGACTCGTGAGCGACGACGGCGTCGCCAACGCCAACACGACGGGCGTCGCCGGCCAGGCCTTCATCGCGGGTGGTCGGACGGCCGCCGCCGCGAGCGCCACCACCTTCATCGCCTCACTGCAGTACGACGCGACCGCGCCCGAGTCCCTCCGCGGCGGTATCGCCTTCTCAGCCGACAGCCTGTCGACGACCACCCCGAGTGACTCGGACCTGCGCGCGACCCCGCAGGCCACACTCGCGCTCAGTGGGCTCTCGCTGGTCGACACGGCGGCCGACGGAGTCCAGATGCCGGCCCCGGTCACCACCTGCCCCCCCGTTCGGACACCCCCGGCGAGCGAGCCACCGCCGTCGTCCGGCGGCAGCGAGCCGGGCGCGACCGGAGCCCAGGGTTCCGACGCCGACGACGACGCCGCCGCCGGCGTGGCCACCGGACCCACCGGGTCGCTCGCGCAGACGGGCAGCGACCTGCTCGCCCCGGTGGGCCTCGGCCTGGCCCTGGTGCTCGTCGGCGCGATCGCCGTCGCCGCGTCCCGTCGTCGGGGGGCGCACGCCTGATGCCTCGCACGGCACCTCCACTCCTGCGTCGCCTCGCCGGCGCCGCCGCGGCGTCCGGCCTGGCCCTGACCGGGCTCGTGCTCGCGGCGGCACCGGCAAGCGCCGCGGCGTGCTCCGGCACGTCGG
>DASSGC010000676.1:0-2978 GCA_035693765.1 Acidimicrobiales bacterium | reverse complement strand
CGCCGACCAGTTAGGACTCGAGCGGATAGGTCACGCCGGCGCGTGTCAAGGTGCCGCGCTGCCGCGCTGCCGGTCGGCCGAGCTGTGGAGCTGGTGCTTCCACGCCAAATCCCCACGCGTAGGCCGTGGCGAGCGCCCTATCCGCTCGGCCTCTGAAACTCCGGGACGACGGCGGCCCGCGGTGACCGCACGTCCACTTCGTGTGCACGATCCGCAGCGGCGAGGGTGACATCCAGACGATCGAGGCCGACTACGCGACGTGTCGTCGATCAGCGGCGCCTCCGTGTCACGGCCCAGGAAAGGGGTGGCGGGCGGGCGACTCAGACGGACCAGGATCGGCGGAAGGACAGGGCCTCTCGCACCCGCGCGAGCGCGAGCTCCTCGGCGACCACGCGCGGGAGCGTGGCTTCGTGCGTCGAGCGCTCGATGACCATGACCGTGTTCTCTCGGATCGTCTGCGCGATCCGCTCGAACGCACCCGCCCGCCCCTCGCCTGCGTACTCGGCGCTGGCGCAGATGACGCCGCCAGCGTTGACGACCCAATCGGGCAGGCACAGCACACCTCGGCCGTGCAGCGTCGCTTCCGCGTCCCTCGTGACCGGGATGTTCGCGGCCTCCAGCACCAGCGTCGCCTTGACCTCGTGCACGTTCGCCCCCGTGATGACATCCGGCCGAGCCGCGGGCACGAGGATCTCGCAGTCAGTTCCGATCACGCAGTCTCGGTCCAGGGGCGCCCCGCCGGCGAACTCGGCGACCTGGCCGCCAGCTCGCTTCCACGCGACGAGCTCGTCGACGGGGAGCCCGGTCGAGTCACCGATCGCCCCCCGGCTGTCGCTCACCGCCACGATGGACGCACCACGCTCCGCGAGGAAGCGGGCGGTATGCGTACCGACCGCCCCGAAGCCCTGGATGGCGACGCGGGCGCCGCGCAGCCCGATCTGCCCCGCGGCCGCTGCCGCCTGGGCAGCGATGGCGAGGCCGTAGCCGGTCGCGCCGAGCTCGTCGAGCGGGATGCCGCCCAGCGTTGCGGGCAGCCCGACGCTGCGGCCGATCTCGTCGTGGATCCAGGCCATGCAGCGCTCGTCGGTGCCGATGTCGGGCCCGGGTATGAAGCTGTGCAGGTCGCGTATGGCCTGGGCGAACCACCGGATCACGGCTTCCTTCTCGCGGGCGGGCATCGAGGGGTCGGCGACGATGCCGGCCTTGGCGCCCCCGTGGGGCAAGCGGGCGGTCGCGCTCTTGAACGTCATGGCGCGCGCCAATCGCGCCACCTCCTCCACCGTGACATCGGTGGCCATGCGCGTCCCACCGATGGCGGGCCCACACGCCGTGTTGTCCACCACCACCGCCGCCGAAGCACCGGTTCTCCCATGGCGGAGCAGGACGACCACATCAGGCCCGAGGTCATCCACGGTGCTGCACAACGAGCCCAGCACGCCCCCGTCGGCCTCAGGCTTCACGGGAGGATGATGTGGCTGTGCTTGGTGCCGCGGACGGCGCGGGCGATCTCGCCCAGCTCGTCGCCCGCCACCCGCAGCAGGTCGTCGAGGGAGAGAACGCCGATGACCCTTCCGGCCTCATCGGTCAGCGCCAGCCGCCGGCACTGCCTGTCCGCCATGAGCTGCGCCGCCTCGGTGACCGTGGCCTGGTCGCGCACACACGCCGGATGGCGGGACATCACGTCGGCCGCCGTCGCTACGTGCCGACCACGGGCGACCGCTCGAATGACGATGTCGCGGTCGGTCAACACGCCGACCGGCTGGCCCTCGGCGTCGACAACGACGAGGAAGCCAATGTTCGCCGCCGCCATCGTCCCGGCCACCTCAGCCACCGATGCCGTCCCCGGGCACGTCACAGCAGGGCACGTCGCCAGTTCACGCAACATCATTCAAGCCTCCCGTGTCGCTCGCTGAACCCAGCGTGCATCCGCCAAGGCAACGCGACCAGGGCCGAACGACCGGACGATGGGCCGAAGGTCCAGAATGGAAACCGCAGTCGACCGCCAGCGGGGGCAGCGGCGTCGGCGCAGGAGCTGGCGGCGCCGGGCTAGCAGGTCAGCTGGAGAACTCAGAGTGCCCGATCCTCATGGCGGTGCCATCACGCGGCTTCCCGCAGGGCGTCGAGCTCCCGCGAGGTCCCGAGTTCGGCCAGTGCCTCGGTCTCCAGCCTCTTCACCGTGCCCCACGACACACCGAGCTCTCTCGCCACCGCCGTCGTTCCGCGCGGCACGTCGTCGTCGATCCCGTAGCGCAAACGGAGGACACGGCGGTGAAGCTCCGGTAGCCGCCGCAGTGCTCCTTGGATGGCCTCGTGGCGGAGACCGAGGTGGATCTCCTCCTCCGGTCCGCGGACTTCTGCCGGCACGAACTCGCCCAGCGTCGCGTCCTCCTCCTCGCCGACGGGCCGGTCGAGGCTTGTGACTACCCGGGCCGCGTCGCGGACGGTCCGCACCTGCTGAACGGTGAGGCCGGTCGCCTCGGCCAGCTCCTCCTCGCTGGGTGCCCGGCCCTGGGTTCTCCCCAGCTCCTCCTGCACCCGGTCGATCCTTCGTTCCCGGTCGACCACGTCCTCCGGCAATCTGATCGTGCGCGCCCGGGAGCGGATGCCGCGCTGCAGCGCCTGACGGATCCAGAAGGTCGCGTAGGTGGAGAACTTGAACCCGCGGCGCCAGTCGAACTTCTCCACCGCTCGGATCAGCCCGAGGATGCCCTCCTGGATCAGGTCGATGAGGGGCAGATCGGTGCCCCGGTAGCGCTTGGCGATCGACACCACCAGCCGCAGGTTGGACGTGATCATCCGTTCCTTCGCGGCGCGATCGCCGGCCTCGATCCTCTTGGCCAGCTCCACCTCCTCCTCGGCGGTGAGGAGCGGATACCGCCCGATCTCGTTCAGGAACAGCCCGAGCGTGTCGACGGTGAGCTCCGCGAGCTCACCGTTGGCATACATCGACGCCATGCGAGCCTGACCGCAGTCGTCGC
>DASSGC010000675.1:0-2377 GCA_035693765.1 Acidimicrobiales bacterium | reverse complement strand
GTTGGCGATGCTGTAGACGCCGATACCTCGGACCACTCCTCCGAAGCCCCCGCCGCTGCCCTGGTCGTCAGGGCCGCTGCCGCCGCCCCCGCCGCCGATCGCGACGGCGACCGGGATCACCACGACCCCGTCGCGCTCCACCGGTTCCCCGAACACCCGGCGGATGCCGAGCTGGTCACCCACTCGGGTCAGGATGTCGTCGGGCGTCATCAGGCACCTCCAGTGGCTGGGCGGGAGCAGTCGTTTCCGTTCCCAGCAGACCACACATCGCGGGGCGGGCTCGAGCTCATGCGACACCGGAATCCACGGGCAGCCCCGCCAGGCGCCACTCGAGCATCCCCTCGTGCAGGCGCGTGGCGGCGCGGCCCGCGGCGGTGAGCCGCTCGACGGCGTCGTAGGCCAGGACGCAGTACTCGCCACGGCAGTAGGCGACGATCTCCACGTCGGCGGGAAGCTCCGCGAGGCGGTGCTCGAGCTCCTCCAGTGGCACGGACACCGCGCCGGGGATGTGCCCGGCGGCGTACTCCGTGGTGGGTCGCACGTCCAGCACGAAGACATCTCCCGCGCGAACCCGGCGCATGAGCTCGTCGCGGGCCACGGCATCCGACCGTTGGGTGCCCGCGCTGCCGAGGTAGCTCGCGGCGGCGCGGTCGGCGTCGGCGAGGTGCGTGGTGGCGACGGTGCGCAGCAGGGCCAGCAGGGCCGCGACGTCGTCACCGGCGAGGCGGTAGTGCACGAAGGTGCCCTCGCGACGGGTGCGCACGAGGCCGGCATCCTTGAGGGCCTGCAGGTGCATCGATGCCGTGGACAGCCCGAGCCCTGCGGCGGTGGCCAGCGCCTCGACGGTGTACTCGCCCTGTGCGAGGAGGTCGAGCAGCTCGAGCCGCTTGGGGTTGGCCAGTCCCTTGCCGGTCCGGGCGAACTGTTCGTGCAGAGCGGTCTTGGCGTCGCGCCGGCTCATCGGGGGCCTCCTGCGGTCACGGGCTGGGACGGTGCCGGGTCGTGTCGGGTCTCGTACATGCGCACGGCGACGACGATCCCGGAGGCCGCGGTCAGCGCGGCGACGGCCCCGATGGCCGTCCGCACCCCGTACAGGTCGGCGAGCACGCCGGCCAGCACCGCGCCGACGGCGAACCCGCCGTCACGCCACAGCCGGTAGGTGCCGACAGCCCTGGCCCGCCACGCCGGGTGGGCGACGTCGCCGATCGCGGCGAGCAGCGTCGGGTAGACCATAGCGGTGCCGGCGCCGAGCAGCACGGCCGCTGCGGCCCACCAGGCGAACCCCTCCGCCAGGGCCATGACGGCCAGTCCGACGGCCTGGACGCCCATGCCAGTGGCGATGAGCCACTTGCGCCCCCACCGGTCGGACAGGCCACCGGTGACGAGCTGGCCCAGCCCCCAGACCATCGGGTAGATGGCGGCGAGCATGCCGATGCGCTCGATGGACAGCCCGGCGGACAGGAACAGCACCGGGAACAGGCCCCAGGCGAGGCCGTCGTTGAGGTTGTTGACCAGCCCGGCCTGGCTGGCGGCGGACAGCGCAGGCTCCGTGAACGAGGTCTGGGTGAACACCTGACCGTTGGTCAGGTGGTCGCCGAGGTGGTCGTGGCGTCCGTCGGCGCGGGCGACGTGGCTCCTGGCCTCGAGGCGGGCGTGCTCGCGGGTCTCGCGCACGAACAGGGTGGACAGCCCCAGGCCGAGGGCGGCGAACACGATGCCGAGGTAGAAGGGGGCGGGGCGCAGCCCGTGGTCGGCGGCGATGTACCCGGTGGCCAGCGCGGTCAGTGCGACGGCGGCGTACCCGGCGGCCTCGTTCAGGCCCATCGCCAGGCCACGGCGTGCGGGACCGACGAGGTCGATCTTCATCACCACGGTCGTCGACCAGGTCAGGCCCTGGCTGACGCCGAGCAGGACGTTGGCGAACACCACCCAGCCCCACGAGGGGGCCCAGATCAGCAGGAAGGGCACGGGCAGGGCGACCAGCCACCCGGACACCAGGACCGGCTTGCGGCCGTACCGGTCGGACAGGGTGCCGGCGACGTAGTTGGTGGCGGCCTTGGCGAGCCCGAAGGCGACGATGAAGGTCAGCGCCGCGGTGTACCCGGGGACCCCGAAGACCTCGGTCGCCAACAGCGGCACCACGGTGCGCTCCTGACCCAGCATCCCGCCGACCAGGGCGTTGACCCCGACGAGCAGGCCGAACTGGGCGAGGTTGACGCGAAGCCCCAAGCGGGTCGTGTCCCTGTCGACGGCGGTCACGCGCTGACCTCCACGGCGCCCTGGGTTGCCTGCGCCCACTCCTTCGGGCCCACCGGCATGACCAGGACGTCGGACCGGCCGGCCCGCTCCAGCACGCTCGCGGCGGTCGCGGCGCGCT